>NZ_CEZPJD010000935.1:0-2788 GCF_983059655.1 Okeania sp. | reverse complement strand
GCCGATTCTGATAGGGTAGATGGCTTGCACGCTGGCAGTTTTATTAGAAGTGATGCCGACACATTCCTCGCTAACGCTAGGATAATTTTTGCACACGATCAACCTGCATCTTCTGGAATCACAGCTAACATTCATGGTGGATTAGAGTTGCGCTCAACTGGTAGTGGCACTAGCTCTGGCGCTGCCTTCATATCGTTTCACCGACCTGGAGCGTATGCTTTTCACTTTGGGCTGGACACCGACAATCAACTTAAGGTTGGTGGATGGTCTATGGGAAACAAGTCATACAAAGTTTGGCACGCCGGGAATGACGGGTCTGGCAGTGGATTAGATGCCGACTTGTGGGATGGTTGGCAACGCGCCACTTATCTCAATCAAAGCGTGAGGAACGATGCTTCCCCTACCTTCAATACAGTTTATGCGAATTGGTTTCGTGCCAAAGGCAATACAGGAATTTATTTCCAAAGTTGGGGTGGCGGCTGGTATATGACTGATAGTACCTGGATTAGAGCTTACAACAAACAGGTGTATGTATCCAACGCTGCAACCGCCACATCAACAACCAGCAATGCTGCGATTGGATGCCCGGGAGTAAGGATTGGTAATGGGCAGATACATACTTCGGGTGGCGTTCACACTGGAAATAATATAAGCCTCACCGGGAGTGCGCCGACTATTGAATTTAATGATAATAGTGGTGGTCGAAGATTTTGGTTACACAATAATTCCAATATTCTTTACATATTATCTGACAGGAATAATGATGGAAACTGGGACCCACCATATCCTATTGCCCTTCACGACACCACGCAGAAATCTTATGCTTGGGGGAAGGAGATACCCGTCATAGAGGCAGCAGGAGCTTTTACTCCGACTTTAAGGACTTTAGGAAGTGCTGTGGGGCCGAGTTATTCTGCAAGGAATGGTTATTACAAGATTGTGGGGGGAATTCTTTACTATTGGATTCGGCTAATTTTGTCAAGCAGTATTAGTAGCGGTTCTGGTCAGCTTGCTATCTATGGATTGCCTGTCAAATCTGCTCAAAATAATATGTATTATGCCGGAACTGTAGGGTTTATCACTAATTTAGTGGGGGTGGCAGGTCAGTTGGTAGTTTTAAATTTAAGCAGCAAAGACTACCTATACTTTCACACGGTCAACAATGGATATTACGGCAACACTAGTCACACAATGATTAAAAATGGTTCGCAGCTTCATGTCTCAGGAAATTATCCTATATAACAAAAAAATGTTTTCAGGTTAACTATAGATAATCAGTACCACAAAAATTGTACACTTATTTTCCTTTTTTTTTGCCTACCTACTTTAACTAGTAATATTATTAAAAATTAGCTGGTTTTTTACCTAAGTAAGTTGTTAACATTAACTTCACTCGAAAAGGATTTAATTAATATGATATTAGAATTAAAAGGAATTTTTACGTGGAAAGAATGCAAAGTTTTCCTGAGTGATAGTGCTTATGTGAGGGATGGGATTCTCATCTTCGTTGAAAATCCAACTAATGAGATGCTTGTGTGCGAGTGCAAGACTAATGAATTGGCAGAAGAAATAGCCAATGGTTTGAATAAAATGTTAGAAAAATGGGATAAGCTTAATTCCTTACTAAAAGAAACAAATGTTTAACTGTTAAGTAGACACTTAAAAAAATAGATAGATATGACTGAATTGACAAGTTTGTTTTAAGCTTAACCAAAAATGGAAAGATAGATAAATCAGTTGGTTACGAGCGCGAGACTTGTATGTTGATTGGAGGCTCGGCACTTTTCCTCTGCCAGTGTAAAAAATTACGCTGAGTTTGTCGCGATCGCAATTCTTGCAGGGAAATTTCTACTAATTCAATCAACCATTTTTCTTAAGGCCCCGGCTGCCAGTTCAGTGTATCTAACTGTGTTGGTAATTGATTTGTGCCCAAGTAGTTGCTGTACTAATCTTACATCGTGGCCTTTGTTGATTGAATGATACCCGCAGCTATGGCGGAGTTGATGCGGATGCAGTGGGAATGGCAAGTCGGCAGCTTCTCCTAATGTCTTGATTAACCTGTACAGGCCATCGTAGGATAAAGGTTTGTGACCTTGGCCTAACCAGACAAAGCCGAAGTCGCGATCGCTACTTTTTTTTCGATAATTACTGAGCGCTTTGAGTTCGTCTCTCCACAAAGGAGCAGCACCACTTACGGAACCCTTGCAACGACGGATGTAGATTTCTTGAGCTTTGAAATTAATGTCTTGCCATTGCATGGCCAATGCTTCGGTGGCTCTCAGGCCATGTCGATACATTACTAAGACCAAGGCTAAATTTCTCGCAGATTTACTGCTGGCTTTAGCGGCATCCAGTAGAGCATCTATTTCTGTTTCGTATAAAAACTTTCTCTTCAAACTACAGAAAATATCTTGAAACTACTTTTAATATCTTACCAGTTTATGCAGGTTTGAGGGGTTTTTGACAGTTAAAAGTAAAGAAAATGAATATTTTCTGGGTTTTGCCTTATATATGGGGGTAAGCGGTGAAGGTTCCTTAAGTTTACTGGGTGAAGTGACTTCCAGCACTCAGGAAGTCAAAACCAGTCTGGATGAACTTTTGAGCTAGGTGGGGAAGGTTTATTTCAGGGTGAAAAAATTTCCCAAAATCAGCAAAAGTTGACCCTATTTTTGATGGACTTTCTGCTAGTTCCTCTTTAATATACCAAAAATTTTCTATGAGTTGTGAGATTTGTATTTAAGAAAATTTCGAGGCTGGTTGTTTTTTTAGTTCGTCTATCCAGGGGATG
>NZ_CEZPJD010000934.1:0-2789 GCF_983059655.1 Okeania sp. | reverse complement strand
AAAAATCTCCGTGAGTTTGCTAATTTGCCATTTCCTTCTCAGCCTATTAATCCTCAGCATCCTGCTAAAGCTGAGGCTATTTATGAACATTTGCGACAGGATTATTATGTTCATCTAAATAAATATTCTGATTTATTACAGTCGAAAAAGCGTTTTATTGAAGTTCCAAAAGATGAAATAAGAGAGTATGTTTCACAAAGTTATGATGCTAAAAGTAATCCAAAATTTTTCAATCATTTAGCTGTAGAAAAGGTGGAAATTTTTTGCCCTTTCCCTCAAGTAGGAGTGAAAAAATTAGCTTTAGTTGATATGCCTGGTTTGGGAGATACTAGACTGGGCGATACAGAAAGAATGATTAAAGCTTTGGCGGAAGATATTGATTTTATTTTGTTGATTCGGAGACCAGGGAAAAAAGGAACGGGGGATTTTTTACGGAAGGAAGATGTGAATTTATATGATGTAGCTTCTCAAGCTTTGAAAGACAAACTTCCTTTGAAAGAATGGGTTTTTATGTTACTAAATCAGGATGGGGAAAATGAACAGTTATCTCTGGATTTTGAGAATACTATGCCCAGGAAAGGAATCCATGTTAAACAATGTTTGAAAGCTAACTGCAAAAATTCAAATGCAGCAAATCAAGTAATGGAAAAAGTCCTTGATTATCTGACAACAAATATGAAAAATTTAGACAAACAATATATGTCTGCTGCATCGAGAGATTTGAGGAATTTTCAAAGTTGGATAGAGGAGAAATTGGCAGAAGTAAGGCAGGCGATCGCTGGTTATGGGGATGTTGATACTGAATATGTGAAACTAAGAGAACAATTTTTACCAAAACTATACGAAAGTATTGAAGGATTTCGAGAGAAATTAAGAGCAGAACTTTCACAACCAAATGAGGAGTTTAAATCTCAGGTTAATGCAGTAATTAATAGATGTCAAAAGAAAGGAGATATTCCTGATTTTATAGATATTGAAATGTGGGCAAAGCGGGAAGGAATTGATGGAGCTTATTTCCGAGCAATACAACAAATGCGACCTGGTATATTGAAGCATTTTCAGACAATGGAGGATGGTTTGAAAGAGTCTCATAATCAAACTAAGTCGGAGTTGGCAGATATATTTATCAACTTAGGAATAGGAGGTTTAGTAGAAACAGAAAATACAGATTTTTTGGAAGCTTTTGCAAAGTTATTAGCCAAAACAAACAACTTGCCAAATTTAGCAAGAGGGTTTCAGTTCATTGCATCTTTTGAAATTATGTACAAAGGTTTTATGCAGTCCTATGTATGGCAAAAAATTAGTGAAGTTTTGCCTGCCGATCCGATGAAACCTATTAATACACCAGATAATATAGATAATATTTTGACTAATCTTGAACAGCGCCATCAAGATGCTATTGAAGTATGTCAAAAAACTTTGGATAAACTAGGGGTATCTGTTAACCGAACAAAAGTTTCAATGGTAGAAGAATTTGCAGATCATATTACCCGTGCTAAAGGAGTCGAACAAGAATGGGATATTTTATTAAGTAAAAATCGTAGTCAAATTTGGTCACAATTTCAGGAGTTAGAAGAACAAAAGGGATTACAGAAACAATGGTTTGCTCTAGTAGATGAAGCTTTATCTTGTAAAGAGCAATTATAATAGAAGTATTTGGGCGTTCTATTAACGTCCATTTATAGTTTTTCTGTACTGTCAAATTAGCGGTAAATTTATATTGAGGTAAAGCTACTTATGTACAATGAAACGAATCCAAGACCACAACCAATTCCTTCGCCAATTCGTTTAGGAATTTGGGGTTTTCGCAGCGCAGGAAAATCTGTTTATATGCTCAGGTTATATGAATATTTACTCAATGAAGGGAAAATTCAAATAACTGACACAGATACAGAAGAATATATTATTAATGGTCTAGAAAGTTTGGATGAAGGAAGGTTTGTACCCCCTACACAAATACCAGGGAAAAAAAGCAAGTATTCCTACACGATCAACAATGAAGATGGAAGCAATACTGAATTAACATTTTTAGACCTTCCTGGAGATATTTTAAATGACCCTTACAATGATTTTTTTCACGAAAATAGTCAAGAGGTTGCTGTAGTTGATTATCTCCTTCAATGTCATGGGATTATATTTTTACTCAGTCCATTAGAGGAGGATAAACTAAAGGAGGATAACCAGATTAAACCATATCATACATTACTAATGAAATTATTTATCGCAATGCAAAGGAAGAGTGGTCAAAAACCGTTAGAGCAATATGTAGCTTTTGGTATTACTAAAATAGATCACCCAGAAGTTAATCAAAAGTGTCTTGAAGAAAAATATCAGTATCCTGAGCAGATGTTTCTAGAAATGTTAGGGAAAGGACCAAACGTGAAGTTAGAATGGTTAAAAGGGTTTTTTCATGCAAAAATAGAAAAACCTAAAGATAAGTCTAAGGATAATTCTAGGTTGAATATAAATCCTACTTCAGAAAATCGCTGTCAGTTATTTTATATTTCTGCTTTTGGGACCTACAAAGATAGTGATGGTAAAGTAAAATCTCCTGTTATTCTCAACGAAGAAGAAAAACAAAAAAACACGGCATCAAAAGCTGAATTTCAAGAAGACCCTATGTTTTTAACAGAAGAAGAACCTATGTTTTCAACACACAAGCAAAATGATCTAGATCCCTACGATTTTGGAAAGGAAAACGTCAACAAAGAAGACATTAATCCCAATAAATATAATAAATATAAAATTAACATAGCAGCACCTTTCAACCCAATAAATATGCTTTCGCC
>NZ_CEZPJD010000933.1:0-2793 GCF_983059655.1 Okeania sp. | reverse complement strand
TGCCATCCAACTTAAAAATCTAGCTCGTACTACCCTCATTGCAATACGACGGTTTGTGGTTTTTTTCGGACTAATAGAAAGTATTTTCTCTTCTGGTTTACCTAGCCAAGAAACTGAGTTAAGAAAAACATCTTTATTTAGTTGTTGTTGAAACCAACCATTTGTAGCAAATTGAGAATTTCCTAACACTACTAAACGTGCTTCCTCAGATGTATTTTCTGGTTTTTCTGCTATTTCTGTAGAGTCAAATTCATCTGGTGGTTGACCAGGAAGTGGGGGAATAACTTCTGTTGAAGTTATCTCTTTTTGCTCTTCTAACTCTGAAGTAGAAGTTGGTTCATTTGGTGGTTGACCAGGAAGTGGAGGAATGGGAGTCAGGTCTAATCCTATTTCATTACTTTTTTCTACAGTAGAAGAACGAGTAAAAGCTACACCTATAGATAGTGGCCCAAGGCGATCGCGACCCTCATTAAACTGTAACTGACCCCTTAAATCTGTTTCGGCCCAACTTTGATCATTAGTCCAAATCAGAGGAATTTCTGCTATTCCATCCACGGTTTCACTTTCTATCGGTCGAGCGAAGGGATATAAGGAAATACCATTGCTAAAGTCTTGAGTAATAGGATGTTCTCCATAGCTGCTAACTAATACCACCCAAGGGTCAAGACCGACTAACCGACCAATATTTGGGTCATCTATTGCCAGGCGATCGTCAACTAATACGCCCCATTCTTCAAATAAATCATCTAACCCCGGATTAGTACTTGGATCTAACATGACAAACAGACCACCACCTCGATCTAAATAGTCTTTTAAAGCAGTAACTTCTGCCTCTAAAAATTCTCTTTGCGGACCGGCAATAATTATCACATCTGCATCTTCAGGTACTTGAGAAATACTTGCCAAATTTATCGACTCTACTATATATTTTCTATTTTCAAGAGCTTTCAGAGCTTCGGAAAAGCCTCTTTGCCCTTCTTCTAATTCCCTTTCACCGTGACCTTGAATAAAGTATATTTTTAAAATTTTGTCGCCGAGTATTTCTTCTATGCTATTAGTTAGTTTAGATTCTGTGAGAGGTTCTAGTTTTCTACTAATAATAACTTCTTTTCTTTCTCCTGCTTCGAGATGAATTTCTCCTAACTGTTGAACTCCAAATTCGTTAGCTCTTCCTGGTTGTTCCTGGGGGTCTACTAACTCAAAATTAAATTTACC
The DNA here is from genome assembly GCF_983059655.1 of Okeania sp. NCBI lineage: Bacteria > Bacillati > Cyanobacteriota > Cyanophyceae > Oscillatoriales > Microcoleaceae > Okeania > Okeania sp. The sequence goes on along the minus strand of NZ_CEZPJD010000933.1, from coordinate 1,578 downwards.
ATTTCCTTGTCTTTGATAGTTTTCTATGAGTTGAGTGTATTGAGGATTTTCACCTCGGTCAAATATCCAAAGTTTAACTGGTTGTTCTAGATTTTCTAATACTTCAATAGTTTGTGGTGATAATGTAAATTTTTGGTTTTCAGTAAAGTCTATTCTAGTTTCGTAGCGAACTGCTAGAAAGTTTATTAATCCCAGAATTACTAATACAGAAATCGTGGAAAAAATTGCATTTGTGCCTGCTTCGGTTGCTCTTCCACTCCACCAAGTTGTAGTTGAATTTTGTTCTACAGAATAAGCCTGATAAAAAATCCACAAACTAATTATTACTGCACCAGTGGTTATTAAACTTAATGGTATTGGTTCCCAAGTTCCTGAAACAACACCTGCTGATACACCGATAATAGTTAAAATTGGTCCTAGCCAAAATAAATAATTCCAAGTACCTTTGATAATTTTCATATTATCTTTTTTTCAATCTCTAAATTGTTTTGAAGTCGTTACTTGCAATAAGTTCAAAAGCTGATAGCTGACTGCTGATAGCTGATAGCTTACTTCTTAATAATCTAACATCACATTTAATCCAGGTAAAATATCTTCACCTGATAACATAATAGGCATAGTTACAATTTCTACCTCTTGATTTTGACGATAAATTTCTACTTGTTTGTGTTGAGGATTAATTAACCAACCTAATAATAAACCTGATGCTAAATATTCTCTCATTTTTGCTTGTAAAGGTGGAAGTCTATCAGATTTAGACCGTAATTCAATCACAAAATCTGGGCAAATAGGAGGAAAACTTTCTCTTTCTTGTTGAGTAAGATTTTCCCATTTTTCTAAAGATACCCAAGCAACATCAGGGGAGCGATCGCCTCCTCCTGGTAAACTAAATATAGTAGAAGAACTAAAAACTATTCCTAACTGAGTTTGATGATTCCAGAGGCCAATATAAAAAATCAAATTAGCTTCTTTTTGACCACTTTCACCACCTACTGGGGACATAATAATTAATTCTCTTTGAGGATTTCTTTCTAATTGTAATTCAGGATTAGCTTGACACAGTTGAACAAATTGTTCTCTAGTTAGTTTCGTAATTGGATTAAGATTTAATACAGTAGTCATTTCAGTTATCAGTTATCAGTATCTCTGGTTGTTTGTGCAGCATTCCGCAGGAAAGCTAGAGGCTTAAAATATTGAATCGAATATTTTTTTCATCCCTTTGTAAAGAGAAGACTTGAGACATTATTGTTTGCTCATAAGTTGAAATACCCTATCGAAGTTAATGATAATTAAACATTAATAATATACAGCAAATTTCGGATAAATGAAGTACAAGGTATGAATAGTAAAGTCTTATAGTGCGGGCATCTTGCCCGCGATGGTTTTACCTCATAACATATAGGCATCTTGCCCGCGATGGGTGTACCTCATAACATCGGGAAATGCCATATTAATTTTTATAATTAAAATATTTTAATTCTCTACTCCTCCTTCTAAAATACCCACTAAAACTGCACCTAAATCTTTTATATCGTCTGGGATTTTAAATAAATTAATATCTTGTGTAATTTGTTTTTC
>NZ_CEZPJD010000932.1:0-2802 GCF_983059655.1 Okeania sp. | reverse complement strand
AATTGTTTCTTCCTTGCTACAACTAATTGAATGATTTGTACGCCTAAAGGAGTTGTTTCGCTCACTTCTAATTCATTCAGATAGATGCGCTTGACAAGGGGAGAATCTAAAAAGGGTTGTACAGATTCTCTTTGTCTTTCTGTCGGTTCCATACTACGACTTTTAAATATAATCATAGCACGCCACCTTAAGTCCGGTTCGTTGTCTCTAAGATAGGTAAAAATCTCGGAGAATAAACGTAAATAAATTTTGGAGTCTTTTTGAAATTGTACCTCTGTAAAATAAATTGGTTTGTCAGTATCTTGAGGTAAAAATACCCCGTCTATTCTAAAAGCTGTCTGTTTTAATTCTACTGAATCAAAACGATAATCGTTGAGGTTTTCTGATAATTCTCCCCACAATTGAAAGAAGGTTTCGGGTAAGTCTTGGAAAATTCGATAAAATATATGGTCGGTTTTCATTTTGTATTGAGTTGAGTGAGAAACTGGGTTTCTCAGAAATTTAGGCTGTAATTAAATATTTATATCGCATCAATTGACAATTATTTTTATTCACATGATTCAACAAACTTGCTAGATGTTCTGTTTGTAATTCTAACGGCTCATCTTCAGGTTTAGGTAGCCAATCTAATTGCGGTTCTTCTTGACTAAAAACGGCGATAATTTCTTCATATCCAATGGGTGGTTCAACTACAAAAGGGTCGTCTTTATCTTTCGGTAATATAAATGTTCCCCAAGCAGGAAAAGTAGGATTTAAAAGAGAAGGTGCAAGACAACAAATCTCTCCAGAAGCAAATTTTTCAGCCACAATTAAATAGCCATCATTGCTCAATTTGACATGATAATTAATCTTACTCCCAATGGAAAATGATGGACAATCAGCTTGTGGATTATTCCATGTCTTAGTCTTTAAACCGAGATGAGGTAAATTATTTTCTGAAGCAGATTTTTTATCTGAAGCAGATTCTTTAATATAAATATTGCTACTATCCTCTGATTGTTTCCATAATTCTTTCCAAATTTCAATTGTTGTTTGAGGTGGAAGATTTTCTATATATTCAGGAAAAATTTCTTCCTTCAACCATTTTCTAACACCTTCCCAAGTTTTCTGATATTGTGCATTGGGATTATCTTCATCTTGATAATCAAAATTATGTTTTTTCAGCACAGGATATATTTTTTTATGCCAACAATCTCTCAAAGTACTAGATGAAAATTCATATTTCTCGTTTTTCTGTAACCCACTACTTAATTTTGACCAATCTTTGTGAGAATTATCTAATAGTAATCTTTGTATAAAAGCAACTTCATTATTGCCAGAAAACTCAAACTTAATCACCATATCATCAAGAAATGGGCTTTCCCAGTATTCGTAAGATTTATTCATAGGTGTCAGTATTTATCAAGTTATTTTGAGCCAAATATAACAAATATATTTATTGAGCGTCAATAACTATCTACAAAAATCTACATTTTTCTATCTATGTTTTTCTACAAACTTCAATTCCTAACCATTAACTAACTTGCTAATATAAAAATATAGATAAAACAAACAACTATGGAAACAAGCAACAGTTTATTTAATTGCAATAGTCAGATAAAAAACTATTATTTTCGACATTTATCTACGTCACTATTAAATAAATCAAGCTAGCATTGATTCAGAGAATAAAAATCTCTAAGCACCTAGAAAATCAAACAAACAATAGACAGGAGAAAACTATTATGCAAGTTTTGTTTCAAGAGCAAATTGAACTGCTGAAAAAACAGGCAAATGAAACTTTTGTTAAAGCTGCAAATGCAACATTTATTGTCGCTGTTATTATTAGTCAAACTGGTATTACTAAAAGTTCATTGATTAATGTTGTATTCAATATTAATTTGAAAACTAATGTAGTTAAACCTTGTACGATGACTATTGAAAAAGTTGTTGTGAAGGGAAATAAAGATGAATTATGGTTTGATGATTTGCCCGGAATTGGGGAAGATGAAAAATATTTTAAATAAGAAGTTTTATAACTGCTCTAACCTTTGCTTCGACTGCTATACTTATGCAAGACTTTAATGATTAAGTAATTAGTAAAATTCAATAAAGTTAAGAGCGATTATTAGGCAGTAAGTGTATATTATTCTTCTGTTTACTACTCCCCCACTCCCCCACTCCCCTTTCTTCCTCTAATACCTACCATTAATTCTATCTCTAGCAGCTACTCCTAAAAAATATTCTATAGGTTGATCCGAATTAGAAACAACTACAAATTGATAATAACCAGAAGTTAGAGTTTTACCCCTCCATAGATTTATATTTCGATCTTCTATTAATGCTCTAGACCTATCACGATACTTTTCAGGAGGATAAATAGATAAGAAAACTTCTGGAGAATTAACTCGTAACCTGACGCGTAAAATTTGGTCTGCTTGTATCCATGCTAAATAAATTTTACCTTCTCCTGGCTGTAAATTACCATTGACAACTTCTCTAAATGAACCTGGTGTAAAACTAATTTCTTCTAAAGATTTTCTACTTTGTAAAGCTTTCATTGTATCAGTAGCGATCGCTTGCCAAATTTGACCCATTGGTAAACCAATTATGTTTTTTCCACGAGGTTGTTCTGAGAATAAATAAAAAAATCGAGCATCGGTTAAATCATTAAAAGCTGTGCTACTAATATTTAATCTACTAAGCTGAGATTTCCATCGCTCAATATCATCTTTACTATAATTTCCTAATCTACGACGAGCATCTAAACTTAGTGTTTCTAGTTTGTTAAGTAACTGGTTTGCTATTTCATACCACCGCCAC
>NZ_CEZPJD010000931.1:0-2809 GCF_983059655.1 Okeania sp. | reverse complement strand
ACCATCCAACAAAGGCAGAATTTTTCTCTGACTCAATAAACTTTTACTAAGTCGGTGATCGCTCATCCCATAAAAATCTTTTAAATACTGAATCAACCAATCTCCAATAGATAAATTATCCTGCTGCCAATTAGACAATTCAAAAATCACAGGTACAGGAGCATCAACATTATTTTCTGCCTCCTCAATTAACTCCTTTGCCAACCTTAATAAAGTAGTAGTTTTTCCCGCCCCAGGTTTACCCAAAATTAATAACTTACCCGCCACATCCTGCCGATAAAAAACATCAATAATCTTAGTTTCAGGAGGTAGAGAAATTATCTTTTTTCTCTCAGACCTACCAACAGCTTCCTTCTGGGAAAACATCGGTAATTCTAAATATTGATTTATCAATAATTGATTTTGCTGTAGAGAATCTTCCAGTCGTTTAACAACTTCAACCTTAATTCCTTTCAGAAGTTCCGACCTAACTTTTGCCTCCCGGTCTTCCGGACGAAAAAAATTCAGAAAACCTTGCAGAAAACCAGCCAAATTAAAATTAATATATGCACCTTCATTGATAAAAGCTGCCGCTTTGGCTTTATCTTTAACTTCCCTAATATTTTGATTACCAATTCCAGTTAAATCACTTTGGTTATACTTATCTTTATTTCCCATACTTAGTTAAAATTTCCCCATTTCAACCAAAAAGTATAGTTAACTGAGCAGCTAACTATACCTTCCATCAACAAATTCCTGAAAGATTTATTTATAGTAGTTATTAGAGTAGTTAGGGCATTCTCAAACTGTCAAATTTCTTCACAGCAAGAGTTCAACTTCTAACTTTTGACTTCTAATTTCTAGCTTTTGACTTTAGCCTGTCAAATTTCTTCACAGCAAGAGTTTAACTTCTAACTTTTGACTTCTAATTTCTAGCTTTTGACTTTTGACTTTTGACTTTTGACTTCAGCTAACTTCTTGCCATCCTTTAATCGCACTAACAATAAAGGCACCCACTGGATTATCCAAAGCTTTTTCAAAAGCTGCTAACCCACCTGATATACCTGCACTAATTAATTTTTGTTTTAAATTAGTGTCACTTTCTATCTTTTTAATAGTCTCAGTTGCCACAATCATTTGTTCGGTAGTGGTATTAGTAGAATAGCTTTGAGAAAGCTGTTGCAAAATTTGTTGAACCTCTGCCACTGTCTCAGCCAAATTTTGCTCTTGAGCTTCATAGATTACCCCTGCAACTTTACCATTGTCTTTAACTATACGAACATTTTGATTGCCTATACTAACTAAGCTTTTTTGGTCGTAATTATTTCCGCTTGATTCCATAGGTATTATTAGATTAATTGGGATATTTACGATTATATCAACTGATTTTTCATAGCTGGAAATAGGCGATTGGGAGACTATCAAAATTTAGAGCTGAAGGTAGATATTTAGTCTGGCAAATAAAATAAATGATGTGGCTTTTCTTGAGAAGCGATCGCCTCAACCTTGCCTAGCAATACACCTCCCTATTCTCCCCAAAATTTTCACTCCACGAAATTCACTCATTTTCTCGCCGAAAAATAAAAATACCGCCAAATTTTTCAAATCATTCAATTAATATCTTTTCCATAATTCCCATCTATCACCCCTCGCCACAAAAATTATCATCTCGTGAAGCTTCCGAAAAAAATCGGCGCTCGGAAGGATTTCTCATTGCATCCTCAAAAGAATTTTGATACTATTAACTTAGTTGGGGTTGCTCGCCCCTACGCATGACTTTTTATTCAACCAAAAAAAGTAAGGTATAGGGTATTAAGAGATAGTAGCGATCGCCAAGCGTGGCATCAGCCGTATCGCTAAAAGCAAATAAAACCCCTAGAAAGAGCAGAAAATATACACTCACTTAAAACCAGAGAAATAATCATTCTGTGAAGCTCTAAAAAAACAACCACATCTTTGTTTTCTAGCGATCGCTTCAACCCTGCCAAGCAATATCGCTCCCTACTCTTCCCAAAATTTCCACTCCACGAAATTAACTCATCTTCTCAGCTATCAAAAATCAAATAAATATCACCACCAAATCTTTCTATTCATCAAATAAATATCATTTCGATGATTCCCAGCTATAACTCCTCACAAAAAATCATCTTGTGAAGCTCCAAAAAAAACGGCGCTCGGAAGAATTTCTCATTGCATCCTCAAAAGAATTTTGATACTATTAACTTAGTGGGGGTTGCTCGCCCCTACGCTTGACTTTTTATTCAACCAAAAAAAAGTAAGGTATAGGGTGTTAAGAGATAGTAGCGATCGCCAAGCGTGGCATCAGCCGTATCGCTAAAAGCAAATAAAACCCCTAGAAAGAGCAGAAAATATACACTCACTTAAAACCAGAGAAATAATCATTCTGTGAAGCTCTAAAAAAACAACCACATCTTTGTTTTCTAGCGATCGCTTCAACCCTGCCAAGCAATATCGCTCCCTACTCTTCCCAAAATTTCCACTCCACGAAATTAATTCATTTTCTCAGCCATAAAAAATCAAATAAATTAACTACCAAATTTCTCAAGCCTAAACTATAACTCCTCACCACAAAAACAATCATTGTGTGAAGCTCCTAAGAAATCTACAGAAATTCCCATTGCATCCCCAAAAAAATTCTGATACTATTAACTTAGTGGGGGCTGTTCGCCCCTAAACATGACTTTTTATTCAACCAAAAAACAATCTTTAGTACTAGATAAACCAGTCAGCTCTGAGCAATTAAGCATTACTTAATATTTGAAGCGATCGCCCCTTCATACCTGCGATTAATTTCCGGCCAATTAACAAC
>NZ_CEZPJD010000930.1:0-2820 GCF_983059655.1 Okeania sp. | reverse complement strand
TACTCCCTAAAGTCCTAAAATTTTGTACCTCATCAACTCCAAAACTGCTGTAAATTTTCCAGTGTGGGTATCTTGCCCGCTATGAATATAGCTTATACCAATTCACTATCTTACTTTTGACTTTTAACTTCTAGCTTCACTTTCCTACTGCCCATTGTTGAGGTAAATTTTGCTCTGGAAATACTAATCTTGCTTGTAAATAGTATTCCAAAGATTTAATTAGATTATGGGTATAATTTCCATAACAGCGAGTTTGATAAATTATAGCTAGATTATTATTAACCATTGCCCATTCATAGGGAAAATCATTAAAATTAAATACTTCCAAAGCTAACTCGCAGCAAGCTAAAGCAATTTCTAAATTAACATCAGAATCTCCATCTGGTAGTGCCCAAATAATCCTACCAAAGTTTACTAATGCACTAGCAATAGTAGTTGCCCTATTTTGACAAATGTGAGGAAAAACTTGCTTTGCCCACTTGCGTAAAACGTATATTAAATGAGGTTCTAATAAATCAAGATTTTCTACAATTAGAGGGTAAATTTTTTGAGGATCTCCTTCACTTTCCCAAGTTACTTGCAATGCTTCTAGTAAAAATGGCAAAGTTTCATTAATAGGGATATTAAAATCAGGAGTGATAAGTTTAGCTTCTAACCAAGCAGCAAAATTCTGAGAATATGGCAGATTTTCATCTAGAACTATATATATAGGAAAATATGATTGCATAAATTTATATTTACTTAATTTTGCTTCTATTGGCTGTGGTTGAAAGTAGATCATTTTTAATGTTTTTGTGCCTCTATTACAAGCCTAATTACATTCTATTTTCCCATTATCAAGAGCAGCTTTCCGGATCATATTCAATTATTTTTATAGATTTACTAGAACTTAAATGAATAATCTAGGGTAGTTAATTACTTTTATATAGTTTAGTTGAGATTATTATAGTTATGTTGTGTAATTAAGATTGCAAATCAGGTTTTAATTATTAAAGTTGATAAAGACTATCTCAGTTTTATAAAAAATTCTACTTTAGTATGTTACAAATTAACGTGTGGAATGTGGGATTTAATATCATGTCCGGATAAGAGCATGATGAGAAAACTTTTTCCTCTTTTTCCCTCCTGAGTTTATTTATAACTATTAGACATCTCCAGAAAAGAGGGAACAGGGAACAGGGAACAGGGAACAGGGAACATATAAGAATAATTGATAATTTCTGGATAAGAATTGATTTTATTTTTAATTTTTGGAGATGTCTATTAAACCGGACATGATATTAAGATATAAAATCAATAATTTCATCTCCCTACTTCCTATTTTCTAACTTATGAAGAAGTCTTTACTAAAAATGCAGCACATTCGACATGAGCAGTTTGAGGAAAAAAGTCCGCAGGTTTTACTTTTATTAACTCATACTTACCTGTCGAACACAGAAATTTCAAATCGCGAGCCAAAGTAGCAGGCTTACAACTAATATAAACTATACGCTCAGGTAGAATTTGTAAAAGAGTTTCTAACACAGAGCGATCGCAACCTTTTCTTGGCGGATCTAACAAAACCACATCTGGCTTTACTTGCAACTGAGGTAGTAAATCTTCGACTTTTCCTACATAAAAAATGACATTTGTCAAGTAATTAGCTTCAGCATTCAACTGAGCCTGTTTTATGGCCATAGGTTGAACTTCTATACCAATGACAGGACCCTTTCTAGCCCCCTTTAACAACTCCTCACCCGCTATTTCCATAGAATCGCGATCGGGAACGCCCATCTGCTGTAAATGTTTGGCTAGAGGTAAAGTAAAAGTACCAATTCCACAGTAAGCATCGACAATAATCTCCGATCCACTCAAACCCAATTCTTGAATTACTAACTCTATTAATTTTTCCGCAGTCTTTGTATTTACCTGGAAAAAAGTATCGGGGGTCAATTGAAATTTTAAACCATTAAACTCTTCGTACAGATACAACCGACCAGCAACACAAAAAGTTTGTTGACCAAAAATAGTATTTGTTGCCTTAGAATTGTAGTTTACACAAACACCTACTAATCGAGAATAATCTTTTAACCATTTTTGTGCTTGAACTTCAATACCTGGTAATAATTCTTTTATTTTTTCCTCCTCTCCATTCACAACCAAAGTCAATAATATTTCTCCTGTGTTGTTACCTATCCTCAAAGATAAATGGCGTACAATACCTGTATGTTTCTGTTCGTCATATATTTTCCAGCCTTGCCTAGTAATGTCCTGTTTTACTTCTTTTAGTAAAGGGTTTAAACGTTGGTCTTGGATAGGACATTGATTTAGATTAATTACTTTGTGACTACCTTTTTGATAATAGCCAGCTTTAACTTGACCTGTAGTGGAAATACTTAGAGGATATGTAGCTTTGTTGCGATATCCAAAAGCTGCTGGAGATGCTAGAGTTGTATCTACTGCTGATAATGTTAGCCCTCCTATTCTCTTTAAAGCTTGAATAACTTGATTTTGTTTTGCTTGGAGCTGATATTCATAACTAATATGCTGCCATTGACAACCACCACATTTGTCTGCAACTATACAATAGGGTTTTATGCGATATTTAGACGCTTCTAGGAGTTGGTGTAATTTCCCATAAACATATTTTGGTTTGACCACTGTTAGACGGGCAAGCAGGCGATCGCCCGGAACTGTATCAGGCACAAATATGACTTTTTGACCATAACGACCTACTCCATCACCGCTATCTGTTAAATCTGTGATGGTTATTTCCACAATTTGACCTTGTTGACAAGGTAGTGTAGCTAGGTTTTGATTATTGATATTCACTCATTACCT
>NZ_CEZPJD010000929.1:0-2828 GCF_983059655.1 Okeania sp. | reverse complement strand
ACTTTCTCTGAGTTTTATAGTGGCTTTTTCTTCTGCCTTCTTCCTACAGAACAAATTATATATAGCGCTGTGGGCAGGCAACAGCTCATCTGGCAACAGCGGTCAGACCCCGCGACGACACCAGCTCCCTTGTGGAATGCTGACCAAGATAGGCAATAAGGGGAATAAATTGCCGACAATATAAGACTTTTAGCTATTTGGCCCCTTCTGTAATTTGTAAATATACCAGCGCTCATTGCTATAAAATCCGGCTATACAATTAACGCACTTTCTACTTCCATTCAATGCAGACATAAAATGCCGGAATATCCCTAGATAATTCCCATTATCATCCTTGATTCTTACTGACTCCTGACTCCTGATTCCTGACTCCCGACTCCTAACTAAGTTATTTATGAGTATTCAACCGAAATATGATATTAAACTTCTCAACATTAGTTAACATTTTTTTAGAATTACCAATCTCAATATAAATTAATAATTCATAATGGCCAACATCAAATTTGAACAAGAAAACCAGGAAATAATTGCTGCTGATGGAGCAAATTTAAGAATCAAGGCTCTAGAAAACCGCATTGACCTCTACACCTTTACAGGCAAAATGATGAATTGTGGAGGCTATGGGCAATGTGGAACCTGTGTCGTAGAAGTAGTTGAAGGTCTGGAAAATCTTTCACCTCGTACTGAAGTAGAAGAAAAAAAGTTAAAGAAGAAACCCCCTTCTTATAGACTAGCTTGTCAGACCATGGTTAATGGTCCTGTTACCATCAAAACAAAACCAAAACGCAAATAGCAAATAATGGTATTCTTAACCTTGTGGTTTTTTCAATTCAAGGTGGGTTAATCATGGCAGTTAATGATTTAGGCTTTGTGGCAACCATTTTGTTCATATTTGTGCCAGCCGTTTTCTTAATCATTTTGTATATTCAAACTGGCAACAACGAAAGCTAAATTAACAGTTTACAAACTCAGAGTAGGAGCATAATTTAAAAAATTGTCCTCCTACTTTGCTGTTTTTGTCTAAAAGCGTTTAGCAGTTCAGCAATCAGCGGTCAGCTTTGCGCAGAAAGTGGAGCATTCCAGAGGAAAGGAGATGACCAACCCCTCCTAAAATTAAACGACAAGCTTTTCGGTCCGGAATGCTCCGCAAACAGATACCATTAAATAAGCACAAATTTTTAGGCTGATAGCTGAAGAGCTGATAGCTAGTTAACTAGCACTCTGGCGAGCTAACAATACAGGACAATTGGCATAAACCCGCACATAGTCCGATAGAGAATTTCCTAATAGTCGATCGAGGTCCACAAGATTCTTGGCACTGGATGGACGGCGGTCCGGCGAACCCAATATCAATAGGTCTACATTCAAATCCTGGGAAATTTTACAAATTTCTGGACCAGGTTTACCACTAGCAGCAACACAACTATATTTAATACCCATTTTTTTTGCTTCTACTACAGCTTCGGCTACAACAGGGTCTTTTTCTGCATCGGCAGTATAATCCTGCATTGATTTTCCACTGGGATCTTTCTTAACATGGCTCAAAATTAATTTTCCCCCAGGAATTTGATTCACTAAGGAAATAGCTAACCGTAGAGAACTTTTTCCTCCTTCTGATGAGTCTAGGGCAACCATCACATTTCTAATTTTTTTGACGTAGATATCGTCTTTCACTAGTAACATCGGATGAGAAGTTAACTGGAAAACATATTGACTAACTGAATTTTCTAGAATAGCTTGCAGTTTGCCTAAGCCCCGAGAACCCATAATAATTAGTTCAGATTGTTCTTCATCAGCCACTTGACAAACAATATCCTTAGGGTCTCCTTGTTTGAGTCGGGGATTGACTTTTTTTGGATCTATTTTTAAAGATTGGACAGCCTCTGCCAGAATTTTTCCACCTTCTTCTAACTTAGCAGACATACCTTCTGCACTAGCTTGAGGGGGTACAACGTGCAATACAGTCACAGATGCTACTTGAAAGTAGGGGATGTCCATCAACATATTGAGCATCTGTTCACATAGTCCCCGACCAGCAACAGCTAGCAAAATTTTGTTTATCATATTTTAGTTGAGTGAATCAGCAAATAATAACTTGTAAAACTAGCATAGATCTCCCGCACCCATGATAACTTTGAGAAATGTAGCGTTTTAGCAAATTTTGTAAAGTGGCCTCATCAGAACAATCTCAATCTCAGTTACCTACAAGTGCAATTGAAAATCGATCTACTCAGAAATCAGATGCTTGGTTTGAATATATAGTTCGAGTTCATCCTCACCACACTGACTATGCTGGTGTTGTTTGGCATGGGACTTATATTTCCTGGATGGAGGAAGCACGAGTAGAAAGTTTGCGTTCTATTGGTATTGACTATGCTGAGTTGGTTAACCTTGGCTGCGATTTACCAGTAGTAGAACTTTCAGTACGTTATCACAAAGCGGTCAAGTTTGGTATGGTAGTTGCAGTTAGGACTCGCATGACAAATACTCAAGGAGTCAAACTAGACTGGGATTACCAAATTCAGTCTTTGGATGGTCAAGAATTATATGTTTCAGCCAAAGTTACGTTGGTAACTGTTGACCGAGAGAAAGGCAAAATTATGCGTCGTTTACCTCCAAAAGTAGAAGCGGCTTTAACTAAGCTTTATTAATCAGGGAATAGGGAATAGGGAACAGGGAACAGAAAGTCAATAGGATGTGTAATTAATTTTGCTTATGAACTTACTCCCTAAAAATTACGAATTTTGTATCTCACGCTTCTCTGTCAAAATATCAGGCAACAGGCAACAGGCAACAGGCAACAGGCAACAGGCAACAGGCAACAGGCA
>NZ_CEZPJD010000928.1:0-2831 GCF_983059655.1 Okeania sp. | reverse complement strand
AGTTTACTGATTTGGTTAGGTGTCGAACTGTGGCCTTTATGTTGAGGAGATTGTTTCGGGACTTAAAAAGAAGTTGTATGAAAGTGATAGATTAATAATATGTTTGAAGGAAAAAGAATATTTTGTATAGACATGGACAGAGAAGTTTCATCTCTACCTAGTATTAGATATTTCAGAGGAATAATAATCACTAAAACATTGGTTATTATCTGTGTTTCTTATTTCACTTGGTATCCAACTGAAAAGTAAGTATGAGTGATCGCTATTATTAAGATTTATACTTTTATTATTAGCGATCGCTTATACTTTAAACATCAGTTTCTTGTAGAGTAAAGATAACACATCTAGTTTGGTTAAAATCTAATGGTTAAAAGTTTTGAGCTTTTTAATTTTGAATGGACTCCTATTGCCGTAGGAATCCATTCCATCAAGGTCTTACTTAATTACAAAAAGTTCAGTAAAATTTTTCCTTAGCTCTACCCTAATACTATTAGGAAATTCGACTTCAAAAATCAAACTTGATGGGAGCAATAAAGAAATAATGAATGGTGTTGCCAGTCTTGTAAATAGACTGGTTTTCTTTTTTCTGACCAAAAAATAAGGTCTCAAGCCTCCCCTTTCAAGGGGATGAAAAAGCGGTCGAGGGATGGCGAGGTCTCCTCGCCATATCCAATCGACCAAGAGAAAATAAAGTTCAATATTTCAAGCCTCTGACTTTCCTGCGGAATGCTGCGCAAACAGGCAGAGGTACTGATAACTGATAACTGATAACTGAAATGACTATTTTTTTGCTGTTCATAACCTTCAATTTGTTTCTGTTTAATTTGAACTATACAAGTTCTAAAAAAATATTAATCTTGATATTATTTAGATGGCAAGCGTTTTTTTCATTTTCATCAAAACTTTATATAAGCTTCACCAAAACTTCATAAACTCCAACTTTGAAGTAAAAAATCAAATTGATACAAATAATCAACATCTTTCGTTGATTAGATTAATTTAAAGCTTATATATCTGTAGCAAGAAAAAATAGTGTTTCTAAAATCAACTAGGCTGTTCTGAATTCTTGTACTTTATGTCTCAAAGGATATTTAGGATATTATTATATGTATAATTGATAAAGTTTGAAAAACCTGAACAACTTCATCAATGATCAACAGTAATAACATTTAGTAAATCTTCGTTTTCACAGGTTTTCTTGTAATTCAAAACCCAAATGTCTAATTAACTGTACAGTGATGAGTGGAAAGTGTACTGTACAGCTAAATCAACCTCTTGGAAACTGCGATTTCCAAGAGGTTAGTGAACTATCTATAGCAATCCTAAATTGGTTGCGGGTAATCAAAAAGTAGATAAAAAAACTGAAACTCTTACCTGTTCCCTGTTCCCTGTTCCCCGTTCCCTAGAGACATTAAGATTTTTATACACAAATAAAATGGGATTGCTATAGTGGGGTATCTAGTATTTACCTAAAAGTCAAGCTAAAGACGATTGTACTGTATGAGCTGAAATACCCATTTTACAGTCAATTTGAGTATTAGTAAGCCCCATGCTGATTATCTATTCCAAAAAAGCCGAATTATAATTATTTGTAATGAAAAGCTAGCTCGGATTCATCAAAATAACCTTTCTCAACTGTAGTGGGAGCATCTTGCTCCCGTGCTAGGTATTCCTTGTTCCTGTATACCATTACTATGCAGAACTAGCCCATAGGGTAATTTCAGTTATCAGTTATTAGTTCACTACCTCTTGCTTCAGCTAGAGTCTTGACACCAGAAATTGTCAGTCAACAAATATTGAGCAATAAATAAAAACTTGCCAACCCTATAAAATTATCCAAAATATTTACACTTTTTGTGTATCCTGAATTCCAGTTCCAAATCATAATTTTTAGGCATTTTTGTAAACCATTCCTAACAAATTATTTTTGATTTGTTTTTCCATACTTTCAATTTCAATTAATGACTCTACTTCTTGAACAATATCTTTTCTGTACAGAAAATCTTGAAATGCAGCATGATATATGCTATAAACTGGTTTTCCTTCTGTTTGATAAATTCGCAGAAATTGTGCCCACTCATCTAGAATTTCTTGAACCATTAAGGAAATTTCTCCACTTAACTTTGCTAACATTCCGCAGGATACTGGCTTACGAGTTTTTGTTAAGAAATATATGATTTTTAATTTAGTAACAGGCAATGGTTTGACATTCATTTTCATGCGATGCCAGTGTTGATCGTAATATTTCTCTAAGCCTTGAGGTAAACTTTCTAAGCTGATATCTCTATAGTTACCTTGCTCAATATCATCAAGTACATATTTTAAGTACATGAAATTATTTTCACTATTGCTGGCTATAGATTCGACAAATTCTTCTAATCTTAAGCCTCTTTGTTTAATCCATCCTGCTAGTGCCGATCCTTTTGTACGCAGACGAATAAATAGTTTGACATCTTCTAGACTTTCATTGGGATAAATCATTAAGTCAAAAATTTTCTGTGGTGCAGAAATGACTAATGGTAGTGGATCGGACCTCTTCGTAAGCAGAAAATAAACTCCATTGGGTAAGTTAGCTGGTAAGTAAAGCACGTTAGCCGCTCCACTTTGACTACTTAAATCTACTTCATCTAAAGCATCAACTGCTATGATGAGTTTTTCTCTTGGTGTTAGTTGGGCACTAATTTCGTTTAGTAGTTTTGATAGAAAGTTACCATTGCTAGTGTTATCAGGATGTAATGGTAGTTCATAGGGCAAATTATAGCCTTCAATTAACTGAGTACAGATACTTTTAAGAAAATCTTCAGCCCTAGTTCTACCCTCTGATAATAAAT
>NZ_CEZPJD010000927.1:0-2833 GCF_983059655.1 Okeania sp. | reverse complement strand
GTAGGGAGTAGGGAGAAAGAATTGATAATTTATGTGTGATAATTGATTTTATTTTGGATTTTTGGAGATGTCTATTGTTAAGAGCATACAGTTAAGTTGAAAAAACTCGTAACCAAAATTATTTAAGTATTTATCAAAGTTATAATAAATAGCTTAATAACTAGCTTAATCACTAGGTAGAATGCTTAAAGCGACGAAGACGATCGGAATAACTCCGAATTACAGACAGGGCAAATAAAGGTGTTTCTTGAACTACAAATAAAAAGCGTTCTTGGTCAAGATAAGCTAATTTACATTCTGTTTTAGCAATAGCAGTAGAAGCTCGAGTATGTTCTTCGTGAACTAGCGCTCCTTCACCAAAAATATCACCTTTTTGAATAGTTTCCACAACTTGACCATTCACAAATAATTCGACAACTCCTTCCATAATTCCATACATTACATCAGCTTTTTGCCCATCTTCAAAAATTACATCTCCTGGTGCAAAAATTTTTTGATCTAGATGTTTCTGAAATAACTCTACAGTTTTTGCTGGTTCTAACATAACTATGTATCTCCTTTATGTAAATTATCTTGAAAACTCACAGAAAGTTTAACTTTTGAAATAAAAGGTGAAAATATCTCAAGTTTTTCATGTAGGTTGGGTTGAAGAAAAAAACTCAACACCAACATATTTAGGAACGCTACATCTGCCGATAAATTATGGAATCAAAAAGTCAATATTTATTCAAACAACTTTTTGCTTTCCATTCTTACATCAACCTTTTGTATCCTACTTCAAAAATTAGGTAATTACAGTAGGTTTTTCCCTACCTGTAAGATTTTTAATTTGAGCTATCTCGTCTGCTAGACTAATCAAAGCAGATAATGCTGCTTGAGTGTCTTCATCATGTTTGCTAGCATCTGGCTCATAACTTTCTACATATAACCGCAGAGTTGCACCTTGAGTACCTGTACCAGAAAGTCGGAATACAATGCGAGAACCGTCAGTGAAACCAATACGAATCCCCTGTTTTTGGCTAACACTACCATCTACCGGATCAGTATAGCTAAAATCATCAGCATATTTCACTTCATATTGAGCATATTGCTTTCCTGGCAAAGAAGGCAATAGAGAACGTAAATTGTCCATCAAGGTATTAGCTTTATCTGTTTCTACCCCCTCATAGTCATGGCGAGAATAATAGTTGCGACCGTAAATTTTCCAGTGTTCCTTCACAATATCTTCTACAGACTCTTGCCGTGCTGCTAAAATATTCAACCAGAACAAAACTGCCCAAAGTCCGTCTTTTTCCCGCACATGATTAGATCCTGTACCAAAACTCTCCTCGCCACAAAGAGTAGCTTTATCTGCATCTAACAAATTACCAAAAAACTTCCAACCAGTGGGAGTCTCATAACAGTCAATACCCATCTTTTCAGCTACTCGGTCTGGTGCTTCTGAAGTTGGCATCGAACGGGCAATACCAGCCAAACCAGAACTATAACCTGGTACCAACTTAGCATTAGCTGCCAATACTGCCAAACTATCGCTAGGAGTCACAAAGAAATTTTTGCCCAAAATCATATTGCGATCGCCATCCCCATCAGAAGCAGCACCAAAGTCAGGAGCATTATCTCCGAACATGACTTCTACCAAGTCGTGAGCATATACCAAATTCGGGTCTGGATGCCCTCCGCCAAAATCTTCCAGAGGCACACCATTTTGCACTGTACCTGCGGGAGCGCCTAACCGTTGCTCAAAAATATCTTTAGCATAACCTCCAGTAACAGCGTGTAATGAGTCCATACACATCCGAAACTTACCAGACTTTAGCAGTTCTGATATTTTAGCAAAATCAAACAATGATTCCATCAACTCAGCGTAGTCTGCCACAGAGTCAATAACTTCTACTGTCATTTCCCCTAACTGATGACTGCTCAATTGGTCTAAATTAATATCTGCAGCTTCCATTATTTTGTAACTATCTATAACTTTACTGCGTTCATAAATGGCACTTGTCACTTTTTCCGGAGCAGGACCACCATTACTAATATTGTACTTAACACCAAAGTCCTCTTCTGGTCCACCTGGGTTATGACTAGCAGAAAGAATTATACCACCAAAGGCTTGATTTTTACGAATAATACAGGAAGCAGCAGGAGTAGAAAGAATACCACCCTGACCCACTAACATTCTACCCACTCCATTAGCGGCAGCCATTTTCAGAATTATTTGGATTGCTTGACGGTTGTAATAGCGACCATCACCACCAAGCACAAATGTTTGACCTTCAATGTTTTCTAAACTATCAAAGATAGACTGAATAAAGTTTTCTAGATAGCGGGGTTGTTTAAAAGTTGGTACTTTTTTGCGGAGTCCTGAAGTGCCAGGTTTTTGGTCACTAAAAGGTTGTGTTGCAACTGTCTGTATGTTCATAAAGTTTATTCCTATTTTACAACTTTCTATATTAGAGGAATTCCTGCCAAAGTCTTATAATATCTAGTTTTTTCGTCAATTAATGCTTAAGTTAATATCTACTCTCATTGCATCATGGCCATTAATATTTTTATTACTCATAGCTTGACTGTTTCTGTTTTAACTTTTACACCAAATATGACGCGTTTGAATAATTAATTTTTTGGTGTTGAGCAAATGTGCTTATAGTTAAGATCGGGTTAATAACATAGAGAATTTTTGAGCTACAAAAATCTAAAATTTTAATAAAGAAAAAGTAGATTGCAATTGACAATCTGTTACTGATTGAATTAATTAATACTCCTTTAAAATTCTCTACAATTATGAATCAAACCAAACTTTTATTCATCGACTCTAAGGTAGAAAATTACCATC
>NZ_CEZPJD010000926.1:0-2842 GCF_983059655.1 Okeania sp. | reverse complement strand
GATGATTTATGCGTATGGGATTGATTTAATTTTTGACGATCGCCAGATGTCTATTGAACTTGATTTTTCAGGGGAGGCTTGAGACCTGATTTTTTGGCCAAATAAATTTAGGATCGTATTTGGATTATTGAAGCTTTGCTAATTAACTATCAAAGCATTGAAATATAAAGGTTTCAGCATTTAAGGGGATAAAAAAAGTGCCAGCTTTTCTGTCAAGAAAGCTCAAAAAAACTAGCATTTTGTGCAAGAGTTGAGCAGAAAAACTAAGGGACAAATATATCCGACTACCTTCTCTATTATTCCTCGTTCCTCCTGTCTCCTAGCCCTACTAAAAGACTTTTGAGCGCAAACCCTATTCAGATGTACCATCTTATATTGTGATTCAGGGAAATCTTTCATGCAAATTACCAATACGATTCATTTCCGAAACGTAAAAGGAGATATTTTTGGCGGGTTGACTGCCGCGGTGGTGGCCCTACCAATGGCACTAGCTTTCGGAATTGCTTCTGGAGCAGGTGCTGCTGCTGGGCTATGGGGAGCAATCTTAGTCGGATTTTTTGCCGCTTTATTTGGTGGCACTCCTAGTCTGATATCTGAACCCACTGGACCAATGACGGTCATTGTCACCGCTGTTATCGCCGAATTAATGGCCGTAAATCCCGAAAGTGGTCTAGCAATGGCCTTTACTGTGGTGATGATGGCGGGTATCTTTCAAATCTTATTTGGAGTCCTGCGGTTGGGGAAGTATATTACCATGCTCCCTTATAACGTCATTTCTGGTTTTATGACAGGAATTGGCGTGATTTTGATTTTTTTGCAAATTGCACCGTTTATCGGTCAAGAAACCCCCTCTGGTGGAGTAATTGGCGTGATTAGGGCTTTCCCTAATTTGATTGCCAATATTAATCCATTGGAAACTTTGTTAGGGTTAATTACTTTAGGAATTTTGTTCTTTTGTCCTGCCAAACTAAAAAAGTTAGTCCCTCCCCAACTAATAGCTTTGGTAATTGGTACAGCGATTTCTTTGATTTTCTTTAGAAACATTGAAATTAGGACGATCGCTACAATTGGAGAAATTACCCCCGGTTTGCCACAACTGCAAATGCCTACATTTACCGCTGAAAATTTACGGTTAATGTTTGTGAATGCCATGGTTTTGGGTATGGTGGGTTCTATTGATTGCCTATTAACTTGTTTAGTGTCAGATAGTTTGACCAGAACCGAACATAAATCTAATAAAGAATTAATCAGTCAAGGGGTGGCTAATTTAATTACGGGTTTATGCGGTGGAATAGCTGGCTCTGGAGCCACAACAGCAACTGTAGTTAGTATCCAAGCAGGGGGACGCACCGCTTTATCTGGCATTAGTCGTGCTTTAGCACTATTGATTGTTGTATTATGGGCAGCACCTTTAACTTCTGGAATTCCCCTAGCTGTCTTAGCAGGAATTGTCTTAAAAGTGGGAATTGATATTATTGATTGGGGTTTCCTCAAACGAGTTCACAACATTTCTTGGAAAGCTGCTGGAATTGTTTATAGTGTGGTACTCCTCACGGTATTTGTGGATTTAATGGTAGCAGTTGCGGTGGGAGTTTTTGTCGCGAATATTTTAACCATTGAACGTCTCGAAGAAATGCAATCTCAGTCTGTAAAAGCGATTACTGATGCGGACGATCAAATCGTCATGACTGATGAAGAAAAGCAAATTTTGGATTGGGCAAATGACCGAGTTTTACTGTTCCATTTAAGTGGGCCAATGATTTTTGGAGTAGCCAAAGCGATTTCCAGAGAACATAGTGCCATTAGTAATTATGATGTATTGATTGTCGATCTGAGTGAAGTGCCAATTCTAGGCGTTACTTCTTCTTTGGCGATTGAAAATGCTATTCAAGAGGCGATCGATGCTGGACGAGAGATAATTATGGTTGGAGCAACTGGAAAGGTAAAACGTCGGTTAGAAAAACTGGGAATTGCTGGCTTAATTCCAGAAAATTACTGGATGGGCGATCGCCTGACTGCACTTAAGGAAGGTTTACAAATAGTGAAGCAAAAAGAAGGCTCTAGCTATGAAGATATGCAAAAACCTGCTGTTCCAAGTTCTTAATCCTATTTTTATTATAGAAACCGGATTTTTCCCAACTTGATTCGGCAAGGGATCTCCCGTTATAATCCGCTATTTAACGGGAGGGAAATTGCCAGCAAGCATCAAATTAAACAGGTATCAATGATAATTAATAATTAATAATTAATAATTAGGGTTTGCTGAAAAAGTCTTTTTGCTGTTGGTAGTAGTTAGTAGTCAGTTCAGGAGGAACAGGGAATTACAGAGGATGTAGTTGAAATAACTGTCCCAAAATTGTTCTGCCCAACTCTTGCACAAAATGCTAGTTTTTTGAGCAATCTTTACCGAAAAGCTGACACTTTATTTTCGCTCCTTAAAGGCTGAAACCAATATAAGTAAATACTTTAATAGTTAATCAGCAAACCCTAATTATCAGAACTTAATTTAACTAAATAAACGTCTAATAATTAACAATTATATAGTTAATAATCATTGTCCTTATTTCATTATTAATTATTCATTATTAATTATTCATTATTCAAGGTACTACCAAAATTGGACAAGGAGACAGATTAATAATCCGGTTGTTAAACTAAGCCAGTTTGTTACCAAACCGACTCGTCTTCAGAACCGTGCGTGAGACTTTCACCTCACACGGCTCCTCTCTTAAACGTCCCTTTTCATAGGTACATCCCTCCCTTAATATCAACATATCCTCAACCCATAAATAACCTTCAGGTAAGTCCTGTAACTTCGGTTGTGTGTATGTCTTTTTATCTA
>NZ_CEZPJD010000925.1:0-2847 GCF_983059655.1 Okeania sp. | reverse complement strand
CCGTAAGCAGCAACCTGATAAACAATATCTGTCTCTGTGATAATACCATAAGCATCTTGGTCGTGACGGCGTTCCACAATTAGAGCGCGCAGACAGAGATCGTTCATTTTCTTCACAGCATCAGCTACCGTTGCCGAACCACGAATTGTTTCAACCTCTGTGGTCATAATATCTTTAGCTTTCATCATCTTGACTTTTCCTCAATAATATGTATTTAGTTATTGATATTTAAGCTGCTAAATATTAGTAGCTTTAGTTATTAATTTAAGAGTAGGATAAAAGAGTTATTTAGTCTATAGATTTATCAAATCAAATTATTTTTAATTAGCTGTTAGCTCTGAGCTAGTTAATATCGGACAAATCTTTAGCAGTCAATTTCCAGCTAGAACTTTTCTCTTGATTTACCGAAATTTTATTCATAATATCTCCAAAATCTTTTTGTAGTTTTTGAGTGACAGTAATCGGAAAATCTAAATCTATTTCCCGATCTTGTACGATCGTTGCCAACTCAGCAAAATTAACTTTTTGAGTAACTCGTTCTGTAGGTGATAATTTAAAAGTTGAAGTTTCAGAAATATTCTGTGCCTGCATAGCTAATTTTATCCGCTCAAGTATATGAGTAATTTCTGAATCTAACAATTTCCATTCATGTAAAATATCTTGATATCTTTGACTTAGTTCATCTAAATTTTCAGCAGTAGGTTCAGAATTATTCTGTTTAATTAACTTTAACAAAGCTAAATGTACTTGAGCTAAATAAACCGGGTCCATTTTCGCATATTCTAACTGTTTTTCTGTCAGTGGGCGTTGTCCCCAATCACTGGCTTGTATTTCTTTATCTATATTTTCAAAATCGGTTAAATTTTCAGCTAATGTCTTCAGTTTTAAATTAGGAAGAGGCAGAATATAATAAGGTAATTTTTTAGCTATTTCCCAGGTACAAGTAATATTTTTAGCTTGATTTTTACCCAAAAATTTAATATCAAACCTAGCATTATGAAATACTTTCTCAATGTTAGCTTCGACCATAATTTTATCGATAAAAAAATTAGTTAAATCGGAATTATCCAAAACATCCAAAATACAAACGCGATCGCCTACCAAATCTTGAGAATCAGCCAATACTTGAATTAAAGACAATCTTGGTTTACGAGTCTGATAATCAGCAACTTCTGTATCAATCCAAAGCAGATTAGCTGTAGCTAATTGTTCAATACATTTTTTAATATCATTATTATCTGTCAAATAAAACATATAATTTAATAAAAAAATCTTAAAAATTAAAATTATAGTGTTAATACCAGTTCACTTTAGCTATGTCACAAATAGTTTCACTCATTTAAATGCTAAATAACTTCCGTAAATTACCGAATAATTAAAGTTTAAAGCCTCTACTTTAAAAAAGAAACAAGAAAAATTTTTCCTGTTCGTCAATCCTCTTCTTTTCAAGGAGAGGTAATTGTTAATTATTAGTTATTAATTATTGATATAGCATCAAAGTTTTGAGCTTCTATAAAATTTTGATTAATCACTTTTGACTTTTGACTTATAAATTCCGTACTTTTGACTTTTGAATTTTGAATTATCACTTTTAAGGACAAGTTGTACCATCAGGCATAATTGCTCCCCTCATATCTGCATCTCGTAGATTAGTTTTATTTAGCTTCGCATCAATCAATACAGCTTTAATTAATATTGATCCTGTTAGATTTGACCAACTTAAATTAGCCCGAAATAAATTAGCCCCACTCATATTAGCTCCTCGAAAAGTAGTCCAACTAACATTAGCGGTTCGTAGTTTCGCTCCACTCAAGTTAGCTTCACTCAGGGTAGCTCCAATAGTAGTAGATTTGCTTAATTCAGCTTCACTCAGATTAGCCCCACTTAACATTGCCCCACTCAAAATGCTATTAGTTAGATTGGCCTCTTCTAGACTTGACTCATTCATCAAGGCATTTGTTAAATTCGCAGACTCTAGATTTGATCCATTTAAAATAGCTTTGATCAAATTAACGCGAATCATCGTAGCTGCCGTTAAATTAGCTGCCGTTAAATTAGCCTGACTGAAATTAGCTTCCGTCAGGTTAGCACCTCTTAAATCTGCTTGACTTAAATTAGCTTCCCTAGAATTAGAACCCCGTAAATTAGCCTCACTCAAATCAGCATTAGTTAAGTCAGTTTTCACAAGACTCGCTCCAATCAAATTAGCTTCACTCAAATTAGTCCCATTGAGATAAGAATCCTCTAGATCCACTTCTCTGAGATTAACTCCACATAGATTAGCATCCATAAGTTTTATCTTACGGAAGTTTGCCCTAGTAAAGTTAGCATTACTTAAATCAGCTTCTCTTAAATCTACCCCTACCAGGGTAATACCTTTAAAATTTCTTTCCCCTGCTGCATACTGCTTTAGAAGTTCTTCCGCCTCCATTTGCATCGCCTCAAACTATTTTCTATTTTATATTTTATATTTAAACTAGTGCCACTACGCGGAAGTCAAAAGTTAAAAGTCAAAAGTTAAAAATTAAAAGTATTGATTTGTAATTGTTTTAGGATTTTGTAACTGGTCCGCTATTTCCACCATCCTGCACTAGGACATTACTAATTTACATAAAGTAAACAGAACCCCTACATATACCTAATTAACTTATTAACTGGCTTTTTCCGTGAAACTTTTTGCTTTCCTAATATATTTCCTTGAAAAAGTAGTCAGGAGTCAGAAGAATGTGGTCAATGGGGATTTGTCCTCCACCAATCGCACTTGCATCGTGTAAACGGTTGGGTATTAAACTCATAAGGGTTAACGAAGTCAGAAGTCAGAAGTCAGAAATTATTTTTGTAACTAGG
>NZ_CEZPJD010000924.1:0-2880 GCF_983059655.1 Okeania sp. | reverse complement strand
CATCTGGGCAAGCTGCTTTATATTTGCGTTTGCCATCGCCGAAGTCTCCTAACTACCGGGAAAATATTTGGGATCATGCTGCCGGAGCGATCGTTGTGGAAGAAGCTGGAGGGCGTGTTTCCGATCTTTATGGTAAACCGTTAAATTTTGCTGATGGAGCGAAGATGGTTGATAACCGTGGCGTGGTTGTTAGTAATGGGATAATTCACGATCAAGTTTTAGCTGCTTTGCAGGAATAAATATAGCTTTTCATGGAATTCAAAAGTCAAAAGTCATTTCAAGTCAAAATTCAAAAGCGAGTGTGTAATTCTGAGGTCTCCTCAGAATGTATAGCAATGTGCGCTGGCATATTTACAAATTTCAGGAACTGTCCAATAGCTAAAAGTTTTATAGCAATGAGCTTTTTATCCCCCCCTACTGCCTATTGCCTACTGCCTATTGCCTGCGCACAGCGCTATAAGACACACTCAAGACAGTCAAAAGTCAAAAGTAAGAATTTTTAAGTTATATCATGTTCGGATAATTACTTAGGGCTTGCTGATTAAATATCAAAGTTTTTAATGGCAAAGGTTTCAGACCTTGCAGGTACTAATAAAGTATCAGCTTTTAGGTAGTTCCAGTTCCAAAATCTGGGTTTTGGGCAAAAATATGGTTAGAAAATCAAGGGAAGATTCTTCTGGCTATTTCTTCTCGGAATCTCATTCCTCCTGGATTCTGAATTCTGGATTCTGGCTACTCCTCTGAAAAAAAGACTTTTTCAGCAAACCCTGCTTGTAGTAAAATTTTTGTTTGTAAGTTGGGCTTGAGCCTCTGAAATACTTACTATTATGGCTAAAGCCAAACTACGAGCCTAATTATAACTGTTCTACCGAACATGATATTAGCTATCTTTAGTCATCTTTTAGATGACTTTTGCTTTAAGCCAAGAAATAAATTTCTTGGCGGATGACATGGCTTGCTGGAAAAATGGTCGGTTTGACATCTCACCCACCGCTTGCGCTGAAAGGCGTGCGTTACATTTCATTAACGCACCCTACTGGACTACTATACTTCGGCGTTTCTAATTCCCTATTCTCTATTCCCTCAAATCTGTCAATTTACTCAGCTCTGAACTGCCACTATCTTTTAACAAAGTTTCAATATTTTTTGCCATCCGAGTTTGCTGCTCTAACTGCTTTGTTGAAGAAAATAAATCACCTAATCCATTAATAATTTGTTTAAGACTTCTCCTAAATCTATCATCCCCAGTTAAATCATCTAAATCTGATGTCATTTTCTGCACATTTTGAAATGTTGCTCTAGCTGAATCTAATGTTTGTTGCAACATAACTATATTTGTAGAACTATTTAAATCACTAGAAATATCTCTTAGATTAGCGGAAGTTTCTACAGCATTTGCTGATAATATTTCTAAATTACCAATCAATTCTCCTCTTTCTAGATCGCTAACTATGGGGCTTAAACTTTCCATTAAAACTGCTAACTTTCCCGTCGTTTTTTCAATATTATCTAAAGTTGCTATGAGAGTAGAACGATTTGTATTAACAATTGAATTAATCTGGTCTGCTGTTAAACTAAATTTCTTCGCTACTTCCTCTGCAGAATTTGCGGAAGCGATCGCTGCCTCGGAAACTTTTGCTGTAGATTCTTCCATAGCTTTAGTCACATTTGCTATGCCATTAGAAATATCATTTACTTCTCTTTCTACAGTTTTAGTAAGACTATCCAAATCTCTCTCTACAGTATTAGTCAAACCACCTATTTCCCCTTCCAAAGTATTAGTCAAACCACCTATTTCTCCTTCTAAAGTTTGAGTTAAACCACCCACTTCTGTTCTAAGAATTCCTGCTATTTCATCAACATCTTCTCTTAAATATTGACTTATACCTTGCACTTCTCCTCTAATAGTTTCTGATAAATCAGCCAGTTGTTTTGTTAGCTTAGAAGCTTCTGCAGAGGCATTAGCTGTATTTTCAGCAATTATTTTGACATTACTAAATAACTCTGGGTCACTGTATAGATCTATTAAACGAATTCCTGCTCTTAATAGTTGCTGTATTTCTACTCCTGCTTGCCCTTGTAAACGGTCATTATTACAAATAATTATTTCCGGACAATTAGAGGATAAAGGACCAGCAGAAATTTCTGATTCTGGTATTCTACCTCTAGGAGTAATATCTATCACCCCAGTACCAATAAATGAAGATGTATTTGCTTGAATAAACACATCTCGAGGAATAATTAAATCTTCAGGTTTAATTTCTATACTAATATCTACTCCATTTGGCCCTGGTTTAATTCCTACTACCTGTCCAACATTAATACCTCGATATCTAACCGATGTGCCTAACTCCATACTAGATGCACTTTCAAATTCCACTATTACCTTATAACTACGTTGGCCTAAGTTTACTCCCCTCAACCAAAGCACCAATACACCAAATAAACCTAGCCCTAACAAAGTTAATAAACCGACTGAACCTTCTCTAGCTGTTCGCGATCGCATAGTTTCCCCAAAATTATCAATAAGCTATAGTTATATGTACCTTCTCTATAGCAATGTGCGCTGGCATATTTACAAATTACAGGAACTGTCCAATAGCTAAAAATCTTATATTATCGGTTTTTTATTTCCCCTATTGCCTGTTGCCTGCGCACAGCACTATAAATTTATTAATTTTTCTGGCCTTTAATCTGGCAATTATCAAAATAACATAGGTCTAAAACCCTGCTTTTTAAGGCTCAGTATTTTTGGAGCCTTGCTCGAATGCCCGTTACAAAAATAACTTCTGACTTCTGACTTCGTTAAGTTCCTTGCCCCTTAGTCAAACCTCTATCCAATACCTTAATTGGCCCATCTACACTACCTGTAAAAAATTG
>NZ_CEZPJD010000923.1:0-2881 GCF_983059655.1 Okeania sp. | reverse complement strand
GCGCAACCCTAATTCCCTCCCGCGCCGCTTTTTTTTGAGTGCTTTATACAATGAAAAATCTAGTAATTTCTCTTATTTAAGATTGAAGGTCTAAAATACATTTTGCTTCTAATAAAACTAAGTCTGGAATATCTAGAACTTGACAACTTTCTTGAGCATTTAACAAACTGGGAACTACACCATTTTCCATCTGCACCTTAACTACAGCAGCAGCAGTATTATTTAATTGTCCAAGACGATGATTTTTTCTGACATATTCTAAAGTCAACCCTTGAGAATCTAACAACCAAAAATCAATTCCATATTTTCCAATAAAATTTTGTACCTGTTTTAAATCGGGACTATATTGTGCTTCGATTAAATCCTGAGCGCGTTGTTTTATTTCCCGATAATATCCCTGATGATAAGGTAAAGCATATTCCGAACCTACTAATATTGAACGTTGAGCAAAAGTAGGAATATTATTAGCTTCTAATGCTAAAGAAGCAATGCGAATATCTGAAGGTTGTTGGGCTAAATATTCATAAAGTTGAGGCACTTTTCCCACCACATAATTAGTTACAGGAAAATTGTTGGTTAAAGCTGGATATAAAAGGAGGAAAATTAGCGCTATATATATAGATATAGTTTTAATTTTTCCGACTGGTTTTGTTTTCGAGGACTGGTTGAGTAGATGAAATTTGCGCCAGACAAAATCAATTATTAAAGTGAAAGCTATTCCACCAGCTAAAGCCATGATTATTCTGAGACTATGTTGACTGTAACGACTAGGATGATGTAACCGAAATAGTAAAAAGTGAGCAGCTAAAAATATTCCGGTTGATGCTAATAATAACTCTGGTAAAAGGATGATTTTATGAGTGATTTTTTTTGCTAGGGGGAAATATCTTGAGCTTAAGAAAATGAGTGATAATCCTGCCCAAACTTGAGGAGGTAGGAAAGATTGAGATAACCATTCTGGGGGAATAATACCTGAGCGATCGCCTGTGAACCAAAAGTCAAAACTATTATTTGAAAAGAAGGAAGCTCTACCCCCTGGCCAGAATTCTGATAAATTTTTAGCTTCAGCTAATGTAATAATCGGACTATATTCGGAAGTATTCAAAGCATAGGGTAAAAGTACGAAAAAACCTGTAGTTAAACCAATAGCTAAAATGATAAATTTTGGGCGACTTCGGAAGTGGAGAAAATCTAAGACTAAGACAGCAAGACAGAGTAAAACTCCTTGGGGATAAAATAATCCGAGCAGAGCGATGGCTACTGCAATTCCTAACCAAGAATGTCTGAGGAAATAGTATAAGAATGCCAAAAATAAAGGATAGAAAAATGCTCTGGGGGTAGCGGAGATTAAGTCATCTTTTAGCCAGAGATTTTGATTCAAAAATAATGTGCTGAGAAACCCAGCGAGTGGCACTGGGAATATTTCTATTTCTACTCTAAAACAATAGGCAGTTGTGATTAATCCTAATATGATTGGCAGAAATTTATTTAATAGTAAAGGTTGAATGCCTATGAGGGAAAATAATTTATAAAAATAGGTATATCCGGTAGGAGCAACAGATTGAAAATAGTCAGCAATAATATCGTTGGGAAAAAGCTCGGGATTGAGAAATCTTGCCATCCAAAAAACATGGGAGCGAGCATCATCCTGCACGACATACTCACTACTAAAAGCAGGAATAATTCCTAAAATTCCACAAATTGCTGCTAAACCCAGACTTAAATAAAACCAAAATCTGACTGAAGTAGGTGCAGTGAAAAACTTATGCAAATTAATTTTTTCATAGTCCATAGATAGTTAGAAAAAAATGGATATCACCTGATAATCAATAATTGGACAATTCAGGTTTGAAGCCTCCTGCTTGAGATTTGAGGTACTGATAGCGTAGCTCCTCCGCTAGGAGGCTAACTGAAATGACAGTCGGGTATTAAACCACATCTATGTAAAAACTCTATAAATAAAAATTATGAAATTCATCTATTTGTGTTATCGCGCTGTTTTTACTTACATAGCAAATAACGGGATAGTTAGGATAATAACTGGACTTTAAGATTTTTGACAGTAAAAATAGCTTCAAACCCAATACCTCAACTGGCTAAAAATGGCTCTTTGCGTAGCATTCCGCAGGAAAACCTAGATATATGAACAAACAGGTTAAATTTAACTTAATTCATTACTGTGTAAGAATTTGATGCTATTTTTAAGCTACTTTTTGCTAAAGTCCAGATAACCGATCGTGGTAAGACAGAGAAACGTTTTTCTCACTGTTACCTCCTATAGAGTAGTAGCAAGTTTTGTAAAGATTCTATGAAGACAAACACCTCATATCTATGTAAAAACACTATAAGTATTACTTATAAAATCGACGTATTTATGTGATTACACGGTTTTACTCCTGTGAATAATTAATAGAAATCAATATTATTTTACTAATCAATAATTTTGCAGCTCTAAACAATTCAGATATTAAACCTAAAATCCTAGAGAGTCTTGTGTGTGAATAATGATGTTATTTTGACAGTTATAATCAAGCAAATATTAAACACTATATAAGCAATATAACTATCTTGATATGCTATTTATTACTAATTTTAAGGCGAAAACAATCAAATGGACTAAGAGCAATTCTTGCCTTCTTACTTACTTCAAATCATAATTTAGCTTTTCTTTGACAAACAATATATTAGTAAAATAATAAAAATTATATTGTTATATCTAGCAGATTTTCAATATTAAAAAAACTAATACATCTACACAAATTAAATATATGAAGTTTTCGTGAAGATGGTAATTTTAGTTGAATTAGCTGATTACTTTACTACTATGCTTAGAGTTATGATTTGTAATAAGCACTTATACAGAGTTGTGTTGTATTTATCT
>NZ_CEZPJD010000922.1:0-2884 GCF_983059655.1 Okeania sp. | reverse complement strand
CCCTACTCGGCATTGCATAATTGTGGGATGATTTGATAAGAGAGGATCGACTATCATCCCCCTGTCTCCGTGTCTCCGTGTCCCCGTGTCGGTCTCAATCATCCCAGTATTCAGCAACGCCCCCTACCCCCTACTCCCTACTCCCTACTTCCTAAAACCAAGGAATTTTGTACCTCACGCTTTTTGGGAATTGCTATATTATTTTCCAAGGGTAGACAAATACCTTAAACCTAGTTTTAAATGTTCAATTAATCACACCAAGTATTATATGTTCCGAAAATTATTCTCTCCTAAGAGCAAATATAAAGCCAGTCTAACAATTTTTTTGTCGATTCTTTCCCTAATTATTATACTTAGTTTTAATTCAGAAAAAATCCTTTCTGAAGAAACAAATGTAAATCTGCCAGACCGATACAATATCAGTTCTAATCTGACTATATCAGAAAAAGTCATGAAAATGGAGCAAAGGCTAGAAAGAGAATTTGAAGATTATTTTGAACGAGAAATTTCAGAAGTTTCAAAAGCGGGTGATGACATTGCTCAAAAATTGTTAGAAATTAGCAAAAAAAGTAATATAAGACCTGCAGTCTTTTGGGCAATTCCTGAATCTGAACATTTACATTTAGTTTTGATTTCTCCTGGAAAAAAACCTCTAGTTCAAGATATTGACTCCCTCAAACGTGAAAGCCTTATTCGTAAAGTCAAATTATTTAATAATGAAATTACCAATCCTCAGATGCTGTTCACAAATTCTTACTTAAGTCTGGCTCAAGAACTTTATCAATCAATAATTAAACCCTTTGAAGCAAATCTCCAAGAAGAAAAAATAGACACAATATTGTTTTGTTTAGGAACAGGTTTGCGTACTCTACCAATAGCAGCATTACATGATGGAAAACAATTTTTAGTAGAGAAATATAGCCTAGCAATTATTCCTGCATTTAATTTAATTGATTCCAATTATACTCCCATTCAAAAAGCCAGAGTTTTGGCAATGGGTGCTTCAGAATTTATTACCCAAAATCCTTTACCTGCTGTTCCAATTGAACTATCAACAATTGTTAATAGAAACCTCAGAGAAAATATCTCACCTAAAAATCTTTCTAGAGGTTGGCCTGGAAAATTATTTCTTAATCAGGACTTCACCTTAAAAAACTTAAAAAATCAACTTTATTCTCAATCTTTTAATATTATTCACTTAGCAACTCACGCGGAATTTCGACCAGGAAAACCCGAACAGTCTTATATTCAACTTTGGGATACTCAACTCCATTTAGACGAAATTCAAGAGATTAATTGGAGCAATCCTCCGGCTGAATTATTAGTTTTAAGTGCTTGTAAAACAGCCGTTGGAGATCGAGATGTGGAGTTAGGTTTTGCAGGATTAGCTTTACAAGCAGGAGTTCAATCTGCACTAGCAAGTTTGTGGTACGTTAATGATATTGGTACTTTGGCTTTAATGAGTGAATTTTATGAACAGTTAAAAACAGCACCAACTAAGGCAGAAACAATCAGACAAACTCAAATTAAAATGATTCAAGGAGATGTGTATTTAACTAGGGAAAAATTGAAATTTTCTAGAGGAGAAATTTCTTTGCCTCAGAGTTTACAAGTATTGGGAGAAACAGATTTTTCTCATCCTTTCTATTGGTCAGGATTTACTCTTATTAGTAGTCCTTGGTAATTTCAGTTATCAGTTATCAGTATTTTTCAATCCTCTCTCTTTTAGGGAGAGGTAATTATCCATTAATGAAAGCACTTCCTGCTACCCGTGAGGTACTTATGTTTATTATTTTAGGGAACAAGGAACAGGGAATAGACAAAAAATTTCCCAATCTTTAATTGTACCTCATTACCACGAAATCTAATTTAAGTAGACTAAAAAATGATTTTAGGTTAGGGAGTATGGTCATTTCAGTTTAGATTAGACATCTCCAATAATAAAAAATAAAATCAACTATCCCACATAAATTATTAATTCTTTCCCCTAATAGGAAATAGAAAAGAAGAAAAACAACTGTACCTCAGTAACTTGAGAAAAACGTAAGCATTTCCTGCGGAATGCTGCCCAAACAGCTATTAGCTGTCATGAGAGAGTTTTAATAAAAATAGACTTTAAACCCAGCTTTTATAGTTAAGTATAAATTCTGCTCAATTTAGTAAAGCTTTTATCTAAAACTAGAAGCAATAGCTGATTGCTGATTGCTGACAGCTGAATGCTTACAGAAAAACTATATAAAAATTGTCACAAGCAATTTAGGATTACTATATAATTGATAACCTGACATTAGCGATAAATTATGGATAGTTTAAAAGGACGAAATTTATTAAGTTTAGCAGATTTGAGTTCTGATGAATTAAAAGAACTTTTACAACTGGCAGCCAAACTTAAATCAGGTAAAATAAATCTCAAATGTAATAAAGTCTTGGGGTTATTATTTTCTAAAGCTTCGACACGAACTAGGGTAAGTTTTACCGTGGCAATGTATCAATTGGGAGGTCAAGTTATTGATTTAAATCCTAATGTTACTCAAGTTAGTCGTGGAGAACCTTTGGTTGATACTGCTAGAGTTTTAGGCCGATATTTGGATATTTTAGCTATTAGGACTTTTGAGCAAAAAGATTTAGAAACTTTTGCAAGTTATACTCAAATTCCTGTCATTAATGCTCTGACAGATAGGGAACATCCTTGTCAGGTAATGGCTGATTTATTGACTATTCAAGAATGTTTTGGCAAACTAGATGGATTAACTTTAAGCTATTTTGGTGATGGTAATAATATGGCAAATTCTTTACTGTTAGGTTGTGCAATGGTAGGGATGAATGTCAGGATAGCAACTCCACCAAATTATTTACCAAATGTGGAAATTGTGGAGCAAGCAAA
>NZ_CEZPJD010000921.1:0-2889 GCF_983059655.1 Okeania sp. | reverse complement strand
TCCGCAAACAGAAGGGAAGAAAGAAGAAGAGAAGGAGAAAGTTTTTTCATCACTAATTATCCGGACGTGATATTACATCTTGGTGAGGCACAACAAACGTGAGCAAGATGCCCGCACTACAAACATTCCCTCATTAACATCAGCTTGTAGGGACGAATGGCATTCGCCCCTACTTGAGTTTAAATCCCCTTCTAAACGTTTACTGCTGAAAGCTGAGTGCTGAAATGCTGACCGCTTTTTTAAAGTTAGCCAATTTCCGCCGTCATACTAATAACTGTTTCCACAGTTTTACCCGGTTCAGCAATTAATAAACTTTCCCCAGTATTCATAGCATTCCGAGGAGCAGTCCAAGGCTCTAAACAATAAAAATCTTTACCTTTCACAGTCCAAAAAACTAGAGTAGAGTAACTACTATCATAGTTAATAGTTAACTTTAAATTACGACTTTTATCAGTAACTACCGCTGATTGTTTCGACAAATTTACAAAAGCCCAATCAATTTCTTCGGCATTAAAATCAAACTCTCCAGAAAAAGTATTAACAGTTTGTTCGCCCTTAAGTTTATACTCATTTGAAGGTAAATCAAACTCTAATTGACTCTTATCAGTCACAGCAAAATAAGGATGAATTCCTGTAGCAAATGGCATAGGTTTCTGAGATAAGTTCGTGTGAGAATATCGCATCTCTAGAGTATTACCACGCAATATATAGGTATAATTCAACTCAAAATTAAATGGATATACTGCCCGAGTTTCATCACTGCTGCGAAGAGTCACAGTAATACTTGCGCCATTTTCAGTAGACTGTTGTGTAACTTCCCAAGGAAGAGTACGAGCAAAACCATGTTGCTTGATTTTGTAGCTTTCTCCATCTAACGTATAAGTATCGTCAACCACATTGCCACAAATAGGAAACAGTAGAGGAATGCCACCGCGCACCGAAAGAGTTGGGTCAGCAAAACGTTCCTTATCAAGGTAAAATATTTTTTGGTCTTGAGTACGCCAGTCAGTAATGATGCCACCTCGTTCAGGAACAACAACTACCATAGACTGAGTAGTTTCATCAGAAAGGATATAGGGTTGATTTTGATTTTGTCCAATATTAGCAGGCATAGATAATTCACCTAAAACAACTGCTATTAAGGTCTCACAGAATAGTCTGAAAAACTATTCATTTTGGACATAATATGGAATTTTAGTTATAGCGCTGCGCGCAGGCAACAGGCAACAGGCAACAGGCAATAGAGAGAATAAATTGCCGTTTGCGCAGCATCTCCGTTGGAATAATATAAGACTTTTAGCTATTGGACAGTTCCTGGAATTTGTAAATATGCCAGCGCACATTGCTTAGGTTTAGCCTATAATTTTATCATTTAAATGAACTTAAAACAAATCTAAGTGCAACAGTGAATATCTACAGAAAATTTAAGTTTTTTTCAGGCTTTTAAACCTTCTTCCCTCTTACTTCTTCCCTCTTACTTCTTCCTTCTTCCTTACTTATCGATAAACCGGTAAAGTAAACTTAAAACAACTACCATTCCTAAGATTAGACTCTACCCAAATTTTGCCGTAGTGGGATAAAATAATCCTCTGGCATAGAGCTAGACCAATACCATAACCTTCTTTTGACTCATCACGCTTGAGCCTAAAACTATCTTCAAAAATACGACCGTGATTTTCTCTAGGAATACCAGGGCCACTATCACAAATTGTTACTTGAATCTTTTGAGTAGTGCGATCGAGGATTAAAACCTGTATTTGTCCCTGTTTAGGAGTATACTTAATGGCATTATCCAACAAATTAACTATTACCTGACGTATTCTTTCTCGGTCAGCATAAACTAATGGTAAATCATTAGGAATATCCGTTTTCAACTGCAAATCTTTTGACTTAAGTCGATCTCGAAAACTAATTATCACCTCGCTACACAATGCCCCCAAATCTAATTTTTCAGGCTGAATTTGTAACTGCGTACTTTTGCCTCTTGGCCTCTCCAGAATATCTGTAATCATTCTGTCGATCGCGCTAACTTGATAACGTGCCTGTTTAATTAATCTTTCTATAAGAGTTGGAGAGTTTCTAGGAAATTCACTATTAGCAGTTTTTTGAGTTGATTCTAAAGTCTCTAGAGCCAACGAAACTGCTGCCAGAGGGTTACGCAAGTCGTGAGCCAACATGGCCACAATACGGTCTTTAAATCTTAGTTGAGCTTGAAGTTGTTCTTTTTCCTGTTTGAGACGAAAAATCTCATCTGACATTTTCATTAATTCTGCAGCACAGTCGATCGAACTAACAGATAATTTTTGATTAACAACCTGTTTAGATTGAGGCTGAGAATTATTGATGCGCCAATATTCGGCTATGGAACGTTGCCAGCGTGGCCACCAATATTCCAATTTGGCAATTAAATCTGTACCAGTTAGGGTTTGTCTTGGTTCAGGATAAATTTTGAGTAGGGCAGGAGTAGCAATCAACTTGAAGTGCTCTGCCATATAGGGTTTTTCTTCTACGTCAATGACTTGAAATTCAAAAGGATAATCATTATCTTTTTTTAAATTTTTGAGAGACTTACGAATGGCTTGAATTTGCTCTTGAGAGCCAGGACGTTTATTGATAAACAATAAAATCTGTAAAAATCCCTGCTCATGATTATTATTAGATTTTTCTGAAGACACCTGTACAAAATCTCTAGGTAAGTAGGATAGGCTATTAGCATCTATTCTGCAAATAGAATAATTTACCATTTAGTAGTAATCCATATTGAATATTCCCGCCTACCTAGATACTTGGCCCGATAGTGTAAGCGGGGCGGGGTTTACCACTTACGATTAAAAAACTAATTGGATGAATTTTATATTTTTTGTTAATGGCCTATAAAAGAAAATTAGT
>NZ_CEZPJD010000920.1:0-2892 GCF_983059655.1 Okeania sp. | reverse complement strand
CCTGTAGTAATGAAAAAGTAGCTTAGGGTAGCACTATCTTTTTTAATTCCACCTTTAAAAGGTTCAAAAGCTAATCCTAATGCTAGCCAATAAATCCCCCAACTATAAAGTTTATTGAGTAAATTTTCTATCTGATTACTTGGTTGCTGGAATAATAACCAACCAGAAGCACATAAAACTCCGCTTACTAAAGTTGTTTCTAAAACCAGCCTAGATTGTAACCCAATCAATAATACCAAGTCAATAGTAACCATTAATACTGCAATAATAAAAAAACGACTAGCTGGCCATTTTTCTAGTGTTGAATCGCGATCGCTACTTTCATTATTTCTCATCCATTTTAAAATTAAATCTCCACCAATAGTACCTGGAATAACAATAAATAAGTACTTCAAATAATCAAATCTAAAAATCCAAGGCAAAGGAGAGTTAAACCAAAACTCTTTCACCCATCCATCATCAGCAGCAGAAAATCTGAGACCTAATAATATTCCCAATAATCCTAAACGTAACCACCAATTAGATTTAGTAAATAACCAAATTATCGAACCAAAAACAGCCATATTAGTTAAAACGATGAGGATAATATCACTGCGTTCTAATGAAAAGTTACTACCATCTGGATATACGAATCTACTGAGAATTAAAACACATAAAAACCAACCAACTACAGTAATTAATTGATTGATAAATTTTGGGATAAATTTTGGCAAACGACTGAACATTAAAAATAGGATGAAAAATCCCAATAAAGCCAATTTCCACTTTTCCGGAATTTCCTCTACATTATTAATAATGTGTGGTCGAAAATGTTGAAGCACTATAGCAAATGTGCCTAACAAAAAACCTCTTTTCAGGATGAATAAAAATATTGAAATGTATCGCCACCCTTTATTTATTAATCGAGATAAAGCTAGGGGAATAGATGCCCCCATGGAAAATAAGAAAATCGGAAAAACAATATCTACCCAAGTTAATCCAGGAATATTAGGATTAAATACATAATTTGGTGGTGGTGTTTGAGCATGATACATCCAAGCAGGTAATGTTCCATCACGAGGAATTATGCCAGATAATACCATCATTAAAATGGCAAATCCTCGTAGAGCATCTAGAGCTTCAGCACGTTTTTTAGAGGTTGGTTGTTTTACCATATTTATATAGTCATCCTAATTTCATTTGTGATATTTTAGTGTTGCTTAGGAGTAAGAATTGCTGTAGTCAGCGAGTCAGAATATAAAGGATTTTTAATAGATATCTATAGAAAATAAACCTGCTCTTTATTTAACATAAGGTAAAGTTGTAAAAGTCACTTACAAAATCATTTTTCGTATCTTGATTGCGAAAATATATTCTCTGTTTCCGGTTCTCTACTCTTGGAAAAATCTATATCTTTTTGAAAGATTTCTAGTGCCTATTAACTATAATAATATTTTTCACAATCTATTAGATTTTCATATAAAAAATAGTTGGATTAAAATATAAAAAAATTGAATCAAAATACACTTGCTGCTTGACATTATATTAATAAGAAAACTTTAGGTTATTTTTGATTTTTGCTAATTCTCTATTTCTAATTTTTTAAAGCTATACCCATAATGTTACCTCCACCTTGAGCTTTAGCTAGACGCATTGCTAAAGCAACTTCAGGTAATGTTTTACCGTATCCGATAGTGCCAGTTAATCCAGTTTTCTCTTTGTAAATTCTCTGTAAATCGCTTAGTAGACTTGTCTGATAAGGTGCTTTAAAGAGAATATTGTCTCCTTCGGCAAAAAGTACGCTTTTGTGATATTTTGTTGCTTTGTAGATTAACTTTTTTAACTCCCCAATAACTTCATGTACTATCTGACTTCGTTGTCTTACTTCATCTTCATTTGATTTTTCAAACGCCATTTCTAAATAGTCGCCAGTAGAATCACCATCGAACCCGAAATAAAAAATTGTCTGATTTTTATCTGTTGGAGTTTCTAGAATTTGAACATTTACAAGTTGACCATTTTGATCTAGAAAAGAACTTAGTGTTTTAGTTGTAAATTGTAGAAATGCAAATGCTATAGCGCTGTGCGCAGGCAACAGGCAACAGGCAACAGGCAACAGGCAACAGGGGGAATAAATTGCTGATCATATAAGACTTTTAGCTATTAGGCCCATCCTGCAATTTGTAAATATACCAGCGCTCATTGCTATAACTGAGAAGACAAGCGGGATTGAATAGCTATTATATCCTTTGAATAACTATTTTCTGAAGAAGGATGAGCAATATCATTTCGTACTGAAGTGATTAGTCTAGTGATATGTTCTAATGTTTCAGTATTAACGAAGTATTTTGGATTTTGAGAAAAAACATCCCGCACTTCATCTAACTTTTTTCCTAGTGTTTTGTTTCCCAAATCAGCACTTTTTATAATCGTTAAAATTATAGTAATTATTCAGATATTAGCGTCAGCTCTCAGCTTTTTAATCAACGATGTAGCTAGATAGACTATTAAGGTGAACTGATGGACTTTTTCCCATACTTTTAATCCTTTCAAATCTCTGAATTGCTTTTTCCTCTTTTAAAGTTAATGAAGCTGATAGCTGATGGCTGACTGCTGAATGCTTAGAAATTATATTTGCGACTTCTTCAACTCCAGCAGAGGAAGAAAAAACAGAATGACGATAACTATAGGTTTCTTCAGTTACTTCGCCAATTAGGCGAGAATTTACCCCAGATAAAAGCGATGCTCGTAAATGTTCAATATCAAGTCCAGAAGGTAATAAATTTGTTAGGCAATTTACAAGATCGTTAATATTTAAGCGATGGCGTAAAACTTCTGTGTAATTTAATTTTCCGAAATTATCAAACTCTCTTATCGGAGGAAATTTGCGATATTTTATACTTACGCCTGCTT
>NZ_CEZPJD010000919.1:0-2899 GCF_983059655.1 Okeania sp. | reverse complement strand
TCAAATTCTACTTGACCACTACGACTAGCAACTTCTAGATTTTTAATGTGTGTGATACCAGCTTTTATCACTTCAGATCTAAGTAGCTCTCGTCTGAAAGACAAATCAAAATCAAATTCTTGGACTAAATTCTCAAAATAACTAACATTTTGCCCGCTGCTATACCGCTTTTGTAACTTATTAAAATCAAGATTCTCACCACTCGAAACATTACCAGAATCTGATTCACCTCCCGCCTCAAGACTCCCGCTACATAAAGGTTTGCTCTGACTACCTAATCCATGACTGCCAACGACACGACCATTACTGTCAAACACAGGTCCCCCACTCATACCAGCAGCAGTTTCATCAGTGTAAAAAATACTATAACCCAGATGTTTAGGAGTAGGGTTAATCTTTCCCCTAACTAAACCCCAAGCTAAACGACGTTGTCTGCGAGCTACTCTATTACGACATCTACCTGTCTGCGGGTCTTGCTCTCTTTCTGGGTCAGGCCAACCGGAAATATACACTCTATCGTCGATATTAACCTGATTAGGGTCTCCTAAAGGAGCAACTGTATAATTGTTTGTGCTTTCAAAGGTGACGATCGCCAAATCTATACCTCTTATTTGATCTGTTCCAATACTGCGGTCAACTATATCTGTACCTGCAATAAAGCGATCGCGACAGCCAAATCTCACCAGTACCTTTAATTGAGGATTGCCTTTTAGAGGACATCCCCGATGGTCATTAACGTTTTTAACAATATGAACTTTCCCATCATAAGTTCTAATTCCATAATAAGGGATACCCCCCAACTGCTGCCAATACTTTTTACTATCAAGATGCCTTTGTAGAAAATTATGAGCTACAGTTAAGACATAATATTTATTTCCTGTTTTAGCAATAATTACCCCTGAGCCTGGATTCCAAATTCCTGATTTTTGTAGTGGGTTATTACGATTTTCTTCTAAGTCTTGTCGTAATTCAGGGGTTAATGCCGGAGCAATTAACACAGTTGTTTGTCGAGCGATAGAATTAATTTCTGCTAGAGAAAGTTGAGCAGTAGCAACAGTTGGTGCTAAAAAATTGAGCAGTATTCCCCCTAGAAAAATAGATAATTTTAGGGTTTGTTTTCTCAAAAAATAGAGCATTTTTATAGCTTGTACTAAATACACATTTTTTTTCTTAAATGTAATTGTTAATTAGGGTTTGATGATAGGGAACAGGTAACAGTTTAGACTATCTGCTACGGCCAAATTTTTTGATATTCAAGGGAAAAGTATAAGTATTTTGAGAGTAATTGAGCCAAAAACCTTGCACTTTTCCAGCAATATTTAACCCTGGAAGCTTGAGTTGGTATTGATTACAATTTTACTCAGCAAGCCCTAATTATTCAAAATCTTAGTCTAATAAGATACTTTTATCTCCACCTGATGGCCTGTCTCTACCCAGATTTTCCACATCAAAACCAAACAGTTTATAGATATTTTCTATAGTATCATTAGGGTCTTCAAAACCGCCCTCATTTGCTTCATTTGGGTCGATTAATTCAGATTTTTTGCCGATACTACTTTCAGGAGAAGTTGGAATTTTAGGAACTTGTTTTATTTCTGATTCAATTAAACCTTTTGAAGGAGCTTCTAATTGAAAAGATAAATTCATACCCACCTGTGTAATTAATTGTCGAGAATAATCAACATTTTGGGCACTACTATACATCCTTTTTAAGATTGAATTATTATCCTGCTCTAAGAAATCTGAATTATTTTGATTGTTATTTGAATCCTTTTCTAAATTATTTTGAGGTTCAAATTCGTCAAATATATCCCAATCATTTTGTGCCTTATTTTTGTGATTTTGTGGCAAAGTATTTTGAGATTCAAATGCACTAGAATACTGCCAATTATTTTCTGCTTTTAATGAATCTTTTGAGGTAAAATTATGATGAGATACTGGTTGATATATTTGTCCACAAATAAGTTTATTTGCTGAACCTCGTCCGTGAATTCCAACTACTTTACCATCACTATTAAAAACAGGACCACCACTCATACCAGGACGAGTATGATCTGTATAATATAAACTATAGCCATTATCCTGTTCAGTAACAGGAGTAGAAACTTGTAATTGTCCCCATGCAAGGCGTCTTTGCCTTCGAGGTGCAGGATCTTTACAAATTACTTTTCCTTCTGAATCTAATTGTGGAGTTCCATCAGGTTTGAGCTTCGGTTCTGCTTCAATTTTCGGCCAACCAGAAATATAAACTTTGTCTCCCTCTTTTAATTTACTAGCATCTCCTAAGGAAGCAACAGGATAATTATTTTTACTTTCAAAACTAACTATTGCTAAGTCATAACCATTTATTTTTTGGCTTTCAAAACAACCAAATCTTACCAGAGTAGTTTCTAAGCTTTGATTTTTTATTCTTCTGAGAAAGTCATCATTACATTTCTTACCATCATTTATTTCTGTAACCCGATGAACTTCTCGCTTGTCTCTGTCGCTTGTTACTATACCGTAATCTGTATCTGCAGTTATTTGTTTTTGACTAAAGTTATGAGTTACTGTCAATACATAATATTTTTTACCTTTTTTGGCAATAATTACCCCAGAACCTACCGTCCATTTTTTGACAGGTTTTCTATCTAACAAATCATCTATTTCTTCTTTTGTTAATTCAGGAGCAATTAAAACAGTAGTTTGTTTTGCTATAGAATTAATTTCTTCTACTGTTAATTTTCTAGGAACTGCATCAACTCCGCTACCAAGACTGACAATAAATCCAGTCATAGAGGCAGTAAATATGTGTCTTATTTTAATCATATTTTTTCACACTTATTAAAAAAAAATCTCAAATAATTAGGGTTTGCTGAAAAAGTCTTTTTGCGCTCGGCAGGGAGTAGGGAGTAGGGAG
>NZ_CEZPJD010000918.1:0-2905 GCF_983059655.1 Okeania sp. | reverse complement strand
AAAGTTATTGCCAAAGTTTCCTTCCTAAACCTTAATTGATGGATGTGGGATTTGAACCTGTGATTTAAGTTAGTTGAAGATATAGTAATTAAATAAGAACTTTTGGGAATTGGTATAAAAGTAAAATTTATAAATTATTCAAATATAGCAATTATTATATTCACATGATATATTTTTTTTCTTCTTCTCTGTTCCCTGTTCCCTGTTCCCTAAAAGTTTCCAATATCTCATAACTCAAATCATATTGCTATATCTTGGTTCTTAAAATCAACTCTTTCGTAAAGGTCACTAAATGCTATTTCAAAATCTAGAGTAGTTAACTTTAACTTTGACTCTTCAGATTCATAATATGTAACTTCCCATTTATCCTCAGAAGTTTTAGCATACTGTTCGATATAAAATTGGTATTGGTCAATCAAAATATACTCTTTAAACTCAGGAATTGACCGATAAAATTTAAACTTATCTCCTCGGTAATAATTTGCTGTTGATTTTGATAATACTTCAACAATTATTAAGGGATTAGTAAGTGTATCTGTACGACTTTGGTGATATTTTAGTTTGTCTTCAATTATCATAAGATCGGGGTTATTTCAGTTATCAGTTATCAGTTATCAGTTATCAGTTATCAGTACTTTTGCAGTAAGGAGGCAAGAAAACAAGGAATTATCTTTTTTTTCCCTTAAAAGGGGACGCTTTAGACCACAATTTCTCGGTAAGTATATAAATTATAATCGGGTATCCATAAACGAACATCACCAATAAATATGCGATAATTTTTGCCTTTTAAAGCAAATTTTAAGTAAGCACATAAATTACCTGTAATTTCATTATGATTAGTAATTTCCCCTGTCATTGATATTATTTTTCCATCTAAATATTCATGTTTATCTTCAGAATTTTCCTCTAATAATAAATATTCTTCTGGAGTATATACTTTCCTGTGTGTCTGAATTTGCATATTTTTTTCCAAGAGTATTATTATCTTTTCTGTGGCGGGTTTAATACCTCACCGTCTAAACAGTACTTAAAATTACTTGGGGTTTGTAGACATGAAGTGGCGTATCGAAGACTATCCATAAGCAATTAGACTTTCTGCCTTCTTCAAGAAATGATATCTACTTTTTCCCGATGATTCTATTTTGAGATAATACTAAAAACATTAAAACTGCTAAATTATACTAATTCCCAAAGATAATGCTATACTTCATTAATACTTCAGTTATTAAGTAATAGTAATGCTTTAGTAATATTTGTAACGATTATCAGTATTAAACCAAAATATCTTATGCCTTTTAACCAAAAAATAGTGTCTCAAGCCTCCCCTTGGCTGCGCCGCGAGCTACCGCTCTACAAGGGGATAAAAAAAATCAAGTTCAATAGTTTCAATTCACTTTACTTTCCTAGGTCATGCTGTGCAAATAGGCAGAGGTACTGATAACTGATAACTGATAACTGATAACTGATAACTGAAATAACCCTACTTCCTAATTATAATGTTTGATTGTATTATAGTTGGCTCCGGGCCCGCAGGAGCAAGTGCAGCATATCATCTAGCAAAAAACGGACGTTCTGTATTAGTCTTAGAAAAAGAATCTTTACCTAGATATAAACCCTGTGGAGGTGGAGTTTCTCCCATTGTTCAAGAATGGTTTGATTTTGATTTTACACCAGCTATTTCTCTGAAAATAAATTCCATTCGTTATACTTGGAAAAAAGGCGATTTAGTAGAAGTTAACCTAAAAAATCAAGAACCAATTTGGATGGTTCGCC
The DNA here is from genome assembly GCF_983059655.1 of Okeania sp. Lineage (NCBI taxonomy): Bacteria > Bacillati > Cyanobacteriota > Cyanophyceae > Oscillatoriales > Microcoleaceae > Okeania > Okeania sp. Next base: position 1,132 of record NZ_CEZPJD010000918.1, on the reverse strand, counting down.
GAGAAGTTTTTGATTACTTTATTGTTCAACAAGCGCAAAAACAGGGAGCAGAAATTAGAGATAAAATTAAAGTTATCGGCATAGAATTTAAGAATAATAACTGGCAAGTTAACACCAATAATCAATCATTTATTGGTCGTTATTTAATTGCTGCTGATGGTGCTAAAGGTTCCATGGCTAAATGGTTAGGTTTTAACAATCGTAAACGTTTTGCTGGTGGTGCAATGGAAATAGAAGTACCAGTTGAAAATCAGCAAATTGATAGTGCCTATTTTGAATTTGGATTGTTAAATAATGGCTACGTTTGGAATTTTCCTAAAGCAGATGGATACTCAATTGGAGTAGGTACATTTTGGCGAAAACACGGTCAAAACTTTTCAGCTTTATTAACAGAATATGCAACTCTGTTTGAGGTAAATATTCAAAATGTTCAGAAGTTTGGTCATCCTTTATGTTTATGGAATGGCAATCAAAAATTACATACACAAAATGCTGTTTTAGCAGGAGAAGCAGCTTGTATTGTTGACCCTTTTACTGCTGAAGGAATTCGTCCTTCTATATTTACAGGTATTAAAGCAGCCGCAGCAATTCATAATTCTCTAAATGGCGATTTATTTACTTTAGAAAAATACAGTCAAATAATTAATGAAGAATGGGGTAAAGATATGGTCTGGGCACAACGTTTAGCCCAAGGATTTTCTCACTTTTCACATATTGGTTATCAAGTAGGTGTGAAACGACCTCGCGCTACTACTATTATGACTAAAATTTTGTCTGGAGAATTACGTTATTCTGATGTAGTTGCTTCTGCTTTACGAAAACTTTGGCAAAGATGAAAATTTATTATCAGGAAAGGCAGAGGGAAGAAGGGAAAAAAGGATAAAAGTCAAGATAATTTTAGTATTTCTTCAATACTGTTAGTTCTTAAATTTTATTTATAACTGATACTAAATACGGTTATGAAAAGGTACTTTTTCCAAATATTCTCTAATCCTTCTGCCTTCTGCCTTACTTTCCTAATAAAGCTCCTATCTAAACAGGATTTAGTATGACCTATCTGAGTATGGTATTACAGCACTTTTCATTTGAGTAGACCACAAAATTATTTTTGGCACTTAGAGTAGGGAGTAGG
>NZ_CEZPJD010000917.1:0-2910 GCF_983059655.1 Okeania sp. | reverse complement strand
GAGTCAGTCTCGACTAAATTAAACCCTATTTCTTGTAATAAATTCCATATATCTGTATTAATGAAATTCCAAGAAGTTTCCGTTTCAAATAACCATAAAAATATGGCGAACCCAGGCCAAAAAAGAATATTTACCGGACGATGAAAGTCAACAAAAGTAAAAATTCCACCTGGCTTCAGAATGCGGTAAACTTCTTGCATAATTTGCCGCAATTGTTCAGAATTCATCTCATGTAAAGCAGCGCTCGTATGTACTAAATCAAATTGATTATTTGAGAATGGCATATCTTCAGCAAATGCCTCTACATATCTAGCCGATGGTACATTTTTTTTAGCTCTATTTATTGATAGTGGAGAAGCATCTAATCCTGTAACATTTTGAGAATATTTAACCAGAAAATTAGTTGCTTGACCACTACCACAACAAAGATCAAGTACCTGAGTATTTTGATCAATGGTTAAACCTTGTAAAGCTAGTTGACGAAACTTAGTTTCTCCGCCAACACTAAGAGCTGCTAAACGGGAAATACCGTCATACAACCATTGATATTTATAGCTCCAGTCTCTGAAAATTGTTGCCATGATATTAATAAGTCAAAAGTTCAAAGTCAAAAGTTCAAAGTCAAAAGTTCAAAGTCAAAAGTGTATAAATTATATCAAAATAATTGGGTCGCACAACCCCGCCTTTTAAGGCGAAATATTTTTGGTTCCTTGCTCAAATTCCTGTTACAAAAATAACTTCTGACTTCTGACTTCGTTAATTTTGAGCTAGTGCAGGATGGCAGAAATAACTAACCAGTTACAAAATCCTAAAAGCCTTACCAATCAATACTTTTGACTTTTGACTTTTGACTTTTGACTTCCGCAGTAGTTGACTCTTAATTCCTTGGAAAATATACTTAAGAAAATATTAATATGTTAAATTTAGTAACAAATATTAAAATTGGAGCCTGATTAATACTATGAGTCGTGTTGGAGTTTTATTACTTAATTTAGGTGGGCCAGAACAACTAGAAGATGTCCGTCCCTTTCTCTTCAATTTATTTTCTGACCCAGAAATTATTCGTTTGCCCTTTCCTTGGTTGCAAAAACCTTTAGCATGGCTAATTTCCACCCTACGTTTTGAAAAGTCTCAAGAAAATTATAAAGAAATTGGTGGTGGCTCTCCATTAAGATCCATTACCGAACAGCAAGGTTTGGCGATCGAAAAACAGTTAGAAGAAAAAGGATTAACAGCTCAAACTTATATAGGAATGCGTTATTGGCATCCCTTTACAGAAGAAGCTCTCGCTAGAATTAAGCGCGACCAAATAGAAAAGTTAGTAATTCTGCCACTTTATCCTCAATATTCTATCAGCACTAGCGGTTCTAGCTTTCGGTTACTCGATCAACTCTGGCAAAAAGACCCAGAATTACAGAATACTGAATATACCGTTATTCCTTCTTGGTATCAACGACCAGGATATATTCAGGCCATGGCAGAATTAATTGCTCAAGAATTAGATAATTGTCCAAACTCAGAGCAAGTACATATCTTCTTCAGTGCCCATGGTGTACCAGTTAGCTATGTTGAAGAAGCAGGAGACCCTTATCAGGCAGAAATTGAAGACTGTGTAGATAAGATTATGAAGGCTTTGAATCGTTCTAACCCTCATACCCTAGCTTATCAAAGTCGGGTAGGCCCTGTAGAGTGGTTGAAACCTTACACTGAAGAGGCCATTCAAGAATTGGCCAGTGACGGGGTTAAAGATTTATTAGTAGTTCCTATTAGCTTTGTTTCCGAACACATTGAGACTCTGCAAGAAATTGATATGGAATATCGCGAGGTGGCAGAAGAAGCTGGAATTAGTAATTTTTACCGAGTGCCTGCTCTAAATACCCATCCAGTATTTATCAATGATTTAGCAGATTTGGTTGTTGAAGCTCTGGATGCTCCTACTCGTCTTTTTTCTGATGCCATCCAGATGAAAAAAATTATCAAAATGTATCCCCAAGAAAAATGGCAATGGGGTTTGACTACCACCGCAGAAGTATGGAATGGACGGTTAGCAATGCTTGGGTTTATGGCTTTGTTGTTGGAATTAATTACTGGTTATGGCCCCTTACACTTTGCTGGCTTACTTTAGAATAGGGACATTTGGCATCTAGCGATGCCCTTTCTAAAATTAATAGACCGGGATTACTCATACAGCTTTAAATATATATCTTTAGCAGAAGAACACCACTCTTTTATTTTTAAAGTCCTTTATACCACCGATACCAATCTTGATAGCTACGAATTGCTAGCCACAGCAATAGTAAGGCAATTAATCCTCCTTGTTGCGGTGCATCAAAGGCAAAAATCACCAGGCAAATACATAGAATATCTTGGACTAATAGCATCCAGACTGGCAAACCACGCCATCGATAAAACCATCCTACCTGAACGAGTTGCAATACTAAGGCAAGTAAACCACCAACTACTCCCATTACAATCGTTAACCAGTCTTCTAAATGAGTGGCTTTGGCGATCGCCATGCTCATAATTGCTCCTACTACTGGACTGAATAGAAGTTGAGTTAAATTTAGAATGCGTTGGCCTAACAGCCGTTTTGAGGCAAATATTTCAAATAAAGACCAACTAACTAAAACTCCCACTACTATTTGCGGGGAAATATTGGACAGCAGAGGTACTTTCGACCATAAATCATTTTGCCATAAACCGATTAACAGTAACGGTAATGCTATTCTGATACCTGCTGCTGCTGATGCAGACAAAGCTGCTAGGACTTCTACCATAATCACAATGGAAAGTGTTATTAATACCAATTTTATGTGAAGCTGCACATAATTAGGTGTTAGGTCGTAGGTGTTAGGTTGTAGATGTTAGGTATTATACCAATTTTATGTGAGGTGGCACAAAATTATATTT
>NZ_CEZPJD010000916.1:0-2912 GCF_983059655.1 Okeania sp. | reverse complement strand
GGGGTCTCACCGCTTGCGCCTGTCGGCGGCGCGGGGTCCGACCGCAAGCGAGCTGGCGTCGTCGCGGGGTCGCACCGCTTCTGACTTCTGACTTCTGACTTCGTTAATTAGCAAGCCCTATTTAAACTTAGAAGAAATGAGTACTGAATTTTGAACTCAGTACTCACTCATCATAAAAAAAGCAATTTATTTGATAAAAAATCGATCAAAACTAATTACTTTCCAATTCTGGGAGGATCGCGGAAGGCGATCGCAAAAAATATCACACCTAAGGCCAAAGCCAATACTAATATGTAAGCTGCGCTTTCCATAAGGGAATTTCCTGAAAATCCGGTTCTATATTAGTTTACCAGTTGAATGTAAAAAAAAGTCCAACGAAAATACTTTGTAACTTTTATCAAAGTAGTCGCTGGACTTTTATCGAAAATTTAAAGATGAGAGATACCTAGTTTTCTTAGTGGTCTACTTTTATTATTTGTTAAACCACAATTGCTTTAGGTTTCCTTCCTACGAGTACTTAGGTCTCCCAATTTCTGGAATAGACCAAACTCTACTTGTTCCTCTAGATCTGGGTCAATACCTGCAAATACATCGCGGAATAAAGTCCGACATCCGTGCCAAATATGGCCGAAGAAGAAAAGTAGAGCAAAACAAGCGTGGCCATAAGTAAACCAGCCACGAGTGCTAGTCCGGAACACACCGTCAGACCCTAAAGTTTCTTGGTCAAACTCAAAAGGTTCACCTATCTGAGCTTTACGAGCATATTTCTTAACATCTGTAGCTTTAGTAAATGTTTGACCATTAAGATCACCGCCTAAGAAGCTAACTGTTACGCCCTTCTCCTCAAAACTATATTTTGATTCTGAACGACGGAAAGGAATATCTGCCTTGATTACACCATCAGCATTAGTCAAAATAACTGGGAAAGTTTCAAAGAAGTTTGGTAGACGACGCACAAATAATTCCTCGCCATCCTTATCCTTAAATATTGGATGACCAAGCCAACCTTGAGCCAGACCATCACCATTATTCATTGGGCCAACACGGAAAAGACCACCTTTGGCAGGGCTATTACCAACATAGTCGTAGAAAGCCAATTTTTCAGGAATAGTTGACCAAGCTTCTGAAGCAGTTTTACCTGCTGCTAATTCAGATTGAACGCGACGATCGATTTCTTGCTGGAAGTAACCATTGTCCCATTGATAACGAGTAGGGCCAAATAATTCAATCGGGGTAGCCGCACAGCCGTACCACATTGTGCCAGCCACAACAAAGGCTGCAAAGAAAACTGCTGCAATACTGCTGGAGAGGACTGTTTCAATATTACCCATCCGCAAGGCTCTGTAGAGACGTTCTGGCGGTCTTACAGATAGGTGGAACAAACCAGCAATAATTCCCACAATTCCTGCAGCAATGTGGTGGGCAACAATTCCACCAGCATTAAATGGGTTAAATCCTTCCGGTCCCCAGGCCGGGGCTACTGGCTGAATAGAACCCGTTAATCCATAGGGGTCTGATACCCACATTCCCGGACCAAATACTCCTGTCAAATGGAAAGCCCCAAAGCCAAAACAGAGTAAACCAGATAAGAATAAGTGAATACCAAACATTTTTGGTAAGTCTAGAGCAGGTTCTCCAGTACGTTGGTCAAAGAATAGCTCTAAGTCCCAAAAAACCCAGTGCCATACAGCAGCTAGGAATAGAAGACCAGAAAGAATAATATGAGCTGCTGCTACACCTTCAAAAGACCAGAAACCAGGGTTAGAGGCTGCTTCACCAGTAACACTCCAGCCACCCCAAGATTGGGTAACACCTAGACGTGCCATAAATGGCATGACAAACATTCCCTGACGCCACATCGGGTTCAGGACTGGATCGCTAGGATCGAAGATTGCTAGTTCATAAAGGGCCATTGAGCCAGCCCAACCTGCTACTAGAGCAGTGTGCATTAGATGCACAGATATTAGTCGTCCTGGATCGTTCAGAACAACTGTATGTACTCGATACCAAGGTAGTCCCATTGACTACACTCCTCCTTATTAAGTGATGTCTATACTGAAAGCTTTTTTCTTTTGTTTGTTATGTCCTTATGTGACATACTCCCACACTAACCATTCGGTATAGTGTCGGCTTCTCGCTTCGTAGTCCTGCTATTGCATCGGACTCAACGAGCTTTAAGGACAGGATGCCCCACCGCCCTTTTTGCATATCGAAAAACTACGCGCCTAGCTGCGCAATCAGATTTTACGCTTATCACCGATTTATCTCACGCCAAATCAAAGATTATGGTGTGAAGCTTCTCGGGGATTCAGCTAAAATTGTCCTAATTTTAGTCCAATTGCCAATATAGTTACGAACAACATGGCCTATTTTATCAGATAGGAGCATAAAAATTAAAACTATTTCAAGAATTGTATAGAGTTTTTAAGTTAATCGCAAGCATACATTACAAAAGGAAGAAAGTTGATGATTAATATTTAGTTAGATCGACTTTTGAGTTGAAACTCAAGCCTAATGACTTTAGTTGATTTGACAGATGGCTGAGGTGGTACAAAGATATTCCAACACTTTTTCAGAATTAATCAAGCGAGTCAACACAACATTGCCAATATTCTGATTAGAAGCAGACTTTTGGGCTTCAGCAGTTGGATAAATCTCTACCATCAATACTGCATCTTCGACTTGATGCAGCCACATTTTTTCATTTTTATCCAAAATACAAAGATTCATTTTTTTTATATCTGGTGCCCGTCTCCAAGCTGTTTCACTCCAGAGACCACCGACAGTCCAAACTCTACCTACGGCCCACCCCTCTGATAAGAAGAAGTATTTCACAGAATTTAAATATAAACTTGAGTAATTTATCAGAAAGTTTATCAAAGATAGGAGCATCTTTAACTGTTTAAAAAAAT
>NZ_CEZPJD010000915.1:0-2918 GCF_983059655.1 Okeania sp. | reverse complement strand
CCTTTTTCCATCACTGCACCAATAAACGGATCGTCAATCAAATTGAGATGACTATCCAAGTCCAAATAATCCGCTACGGGAGCAAGCTGTATTGCTGCTGTATTTGCCAAACAACTGTCAGAATAACAACCAAACATTACTTTCAACCCACAAGCTTTAGCTACATAAACCATCCGCATTGCTTCAGTTAACCCCCCAGACTTCATCAACTTAATATTGATGCCATGCACCATTTCTGCCAAAACGGGAATATCCTTAGCAGTAAAACAACTTTCATCTACAAAAATAGGTAAGGGCGATCGCCTGTAAAGATGAGGTAGATCGGCGATCGCTGAAATAGCAGCTAATGGTTGTTCCACATAAATAACCCCAACTGTAGCCAACCAGTCACATATTTTTACCGCATCCTCTAGACTCCAACCCCCATTAGCATCTACATATAACAAAGCATCTGCTGGTGCTTCTTCTTTCACTGCCATCAACATTGCCTTGTCTGCTTGAATACCTTCCGGACTACCTAATTTTACTTTTAATACCCGCGCATCAATAAATTCTAGCCAGTTTCGCACTCTCTGTTTAGCAGCTTCGGGGGTGCTGATACCAATAGTCACTGAGATGGGAACAATGCGATCGCGTTCTAACCCCCAAAGTCGCCATAAAGGCAACCCTACTTTTTTACCTACCCAGTCATGCAAGGCCATATCAATAGCTGCTCTAGCGGCTGATGGTATTTCTAACTCTATTAAGACTTGCTCTATTTGTTGTCTGTCAAGTGGAGTAAACTTTTTTACAGCAGGGGTAAGTTGCTCTAAAGCTTGCTGTAAAATTTTTGTAGTTTGTGGTTTTTTCCCTAAAGAAAAAGGTGAAGCTTCCCCCCAACCTTCAATACCTTCTTGTTGTATTTTTACCAAAATGTTGTTACTTTCGGCAGTAGTTCCTCGACTAATAGTTAAAGGAAATCTTTTATGGACAGTAAATGTTTGAATCTGAATTTGCATGATTAATAAATTTAATTATTCTCTGCTACCTTACATCAAATTGGATTGATACAAATTAGTCTGAGGTATAGCGCTACGCGCAAGGCAAAAGTCAAAAGTCAAAAGTTAAAAGTAATCCCTCACTGAGTTTAAGCCTTTGTAAATGTCCTAACCTTTGTTTCGACTGCTATAAAATAGAATAAAATAGTGAATATGACCGAAAATTTCTGGTATTAAGTCTCCTGCTTTTGTAGAAAATACTAATAACTGATAACTGATAACTGATAACTGATAACTGAAATGACTTTACACCAACCTAATGATATTATTGCTCAAAGATATCGCATTGTCACTGCTTTGGGAAAAGGAGGAATGGGAATTACTTATGAAGCAGAAGACCTGACAAATTATCAGCGAGTAGCAGTTAAAGCTGTTTCTTTACAACAAACAAAAGACTGGAAAATATTAGAACTTTTTGAGCGGGAAGCTAAAGTCATCGCCAATTTGCATCATCCTCAAATTCCCAAATATTTGAATTATTTTTATATTGATACAGAGCAAGATAGATGCTTTTATTTAATTCGTGAATTAGTGTGGGGAAATTCCTTAGCAAATTGGGTGAAAAAAGGTTGGCATCCGACAGAAATACAAGTTAAAAATCTTGCGATTCAAATTTTGAACATTCTCAGTTATTTACATCAATTAAATCCGCCAATAATTCACCGGGATATTAAACCAGAAAATATTATTTTACAACCTGATAGTCAAGTATTTTTAGTAGATTTTGGGGCAGTTAAAGATATTTATCGAAATACAATGTCTTTGAGTGGAACCTTTGTCGGAACTATTGGATATATGCCACCAGAACAGTTACAAGGAAAAGCTTATTGTGCATCAGATTTATATAGTTTAGGTGCAACTTTACTGTATTTATTAACTCATCGTTCCCCAGATGAATTACCTCAAAAAAGAATGAAAATAGATATTCGCTCTTGTGTGAAAATTTCACCAGAATTTATGAATTGGTTAGAAGTAATATTAGAACCGATTTGGGAAGATAGATTTCAGTGGGCAACAGCAGCTTTGAATGTACTTAATAATAAGTCAGAAATAATTTATTCTGCTTCCTCTTCAGTTAAATACTCTCATCAAAAACCTGAAGCCAGTGAAGTAACTCTGAAAAAAACATCTACAAGTTTAATTATAGATATTCCATCTCCGTTAGGAGAAAAACCGGAGATAGCTTTATTTATATTTATGCCTTTTCTATTATTTATTAATTATTTATACTGTTCTGCGTCTGCGTCATACCTAATAAACCCTATAATTCTGTGGCTATTTACTTCATTAATACTGACTCCTATTTTCTGCTATGCATTATTTGACTTATTCCATAAAACTAATATCAAAATACATCAAAATAAGTTTTTGATTAACTGGAATTATTGGATATTTAGTCATACAGTTACAGCTCAAACAGAAGATATAATGCGAGTTCATATTGAGCAGGATTTTCAAAATAGTAGAGAAGTTATCACGTTTTTATGTAAAGTTGGAAAAAAAACGTCTACGTTTTTGGGTAAATCTAAGTTTGGCTATTCTCTGAATAGAATAGAAAAAGAATGGGTAATTGCTGAAATTAGAGATTTTATCAAACAATTAAAACCCGATAAAAATGTCTAAATATCAGGAAAATATTGGATTAATCTGAGTTAGTCAGGAGTGAAATAGAATAAATATTTTTCTATAGGATAGGAAATATGACCTTACACCAACCTAATGATATTATTGCTCAACGATACCGTATTGTCACTGCTTTGGGACAGGGAGGAATGGGAATTACTTATGAAGCAGAAGACCTGACAAATTATCAGCGAGTAGCAGTTAAAGCTGTTTCTTTACAACAAACAAAAGACTGGAAAATATTAGAACTTTTTGAGC
>NZ_CEZPJD010000914.1:0-2923 GCF_983059655.1 Okeania sp. | reverse complement strand
ACAATTCCCTGTTCTTTTGTTGGTAAAGCACCTGCTAAAGCACTAACAGAATTTAAAGTTCCAGACTTAACTACTGCTAAATTAGGAAGTTGTTTACGTTCCTCTAAAATACCTTTGTCTTTGCCCACAATCACAAATACATCTGCCACATTCATATTATATTGCTGAAGATATTTATCTATTGCTAAAAACATTCCCGTAGCAGCACGAGGAGAAATGCGATTTTCTTCTCCTAAACCTGAACCATTAATTAGTTGAATTTCCTCTTTTGGTACTCCTGTAAATTTAGCAGCTTTTTCCGCAACTACTTGATGGCCTCCCACAGCTTCAGCTAACATATCTGCCATTAAATTATTACTATATTGATTCATCTTTTTCACCAGTTCAGCCATGGGAAAAGAATAATGTCTAACTAATAATTTAATATTTTCTGGAGGAGTAGGAGAAACTTCTACAACTCCATCAATTATTACTTGTGGTTTTGCTGTACCTGGAGGCAAAGTTTGATATTGATTTAAAACTTCTGAAGACCAAATTTGACTGTTTAATCCTTGTTTCAATAAATTACCAGCAGTCTGAGGATTAGATTCAAAATTCATGTAAAATTTGCCAGTAATAATTAGATTGCCAGTAACTCTTTGAATCCCGATTTTATTTAATATATTGCCAATAGCGATCGCTTCTTCCCAAACAAAAAATGGGTCTTCTCCTCCTTGAATCACTAAATCTCCATTTAATACGCCATTTTCTACTTCTCCTGTTGTGCCAATTAAAGTAATAAATTGATGGTCGGGATTGAAAGTTCTTAAGGCTACTAAAGAAGTTGCAACTTTAGTAATTGAAGCTGCTGGTAAAGGAGTTGTACCTTGATGATTTGCTAATAAAGTATCATTTGATTGTATCCATATTCCTTGATTTTGTTGAGAAAATCCTTGATTTGTTAATCTACTGAGATATGTTTCGATGGGAGTATAAGCTATTTTGTCTGGATTATTTGGAGGTAATGTTAAAGGTTTTTGGGGAATTTCAATTGATATTTGTGATGCTTGTGGGGAAGGAGTTATTTCGGGACTGGGAGATGTTATTTCTGGTTGAGAAGATTGACATCCAGTTAGATATAAGGAAATACAGAGAGTAGTTATAGATAGTTGTTTTTGCATTAGTTTCATCAGCAACCCTAAATAAGTTCTAATATTTTAGTAGGGGTTTGGTCTCCAAACCCATTTAATTTTAGTAGTTGATTTTTAGATATTATTTAATCTTTATTCCAACCTACATAATTCTAACATCAATACTAAATAATATCTTAGTGAAATAAAACAACTCATTAATGGCAGTAGAGAAAGCCAAAGCTAAACACAATATTAATCTTTTAAAGACCAATTAAACTAAATAATTCAGATTGCTTCTTTAATTTCCATTCCAATCATCTTTGAGTTTTAGAAGTTTCTTATATCTCTCTCGGTGCCCATTTCCTTCTCTCCGAGAATGGATCAGCTCATCGAATTTTTCGCAGTAATCTTCAACTATTCCCTGGAAAAAGCTCTTTAATACTTTTTCATCAGCAACTTGATTTTCAATACATATTGAAATCTCAACTAAGAAATTCAGGATCTTAGTGAGCTTATGTATCTTCTCCTGATTGTTATTTTTTTCTGCTTGTTCAATATACATTTGCATAGATTGTTGATTGTTTCTTAAATCATTAAGTATTTGTTTAGCAGCAAATTCTAATAGGAGCATTTCTGGACGATTCCAACGTTCGATCAAGCGATGTGCTTCATCTATTTGTTTATCCTTTTCAGCTTGACGACGTTCTTTCAAACGGCTTTCTTCCTCATTCTGTTTATCCTTTTCAGCTTTACTAAGACTTTTATAAGCATAATTAGCACTTACAGCTATAACGCTCGTTGTGAACGCATGAATAAGAAAATCTAATGCATCTTTATATGTTTTATCTATGCAAATATAAATCAATGCTAGTAAACTGGATAACGCCACTAAAATGACAACAATATTAACAGGTATGTTCACCTGGCCCATATGGTTAGGATCTTTATCATTGGGAATTTCCATACATTTCTGAATTAAGGTAAGATTATAGAAAATAGCAATTTTTAGACCATAATACAATTGCTATTATTAAAATCCGGACACTTAGCCATTTTTTTGCCAAATTCCCAAGAACTCTATTTTAGAGAATAGTTGAGTTAGAATAAAATGCTGGAAATATGCACATTATCCTAACCAAGTTCTTTTTGAATAGTAAAAGCAGTATGGCAATCATTGCGGTTATAATATTTTGGTGGTAGTTAGGAGTCACGAGTTAGGATTGCTATTTAGAACTCGTATAAAAATAACTTGAACAGCTTTTTTTTATAGCTCCTTAGAAGCACACAACTTGAGATGGATAATAAAAAGATATGATACAATCCTAAAGTATATCAGGACTTACTATACTATTCATTAAAAGAAAATCCTTAAACCTATTAATTAGAGACCACTATCTCCCATAAGTTATCACCTCCTTGTTTCTTAGTCAGGAACGTTTAACTTAATACTTTTCTAGTTTGTTTACAGCACTCATAAATATCCTATAAGATAGTCTCCAATCTACCTAACAAATCATTTCTGATTTTTACACCCATACAACTTTTCTTCAAAAATAACCGAAATCAGGAAAAACAAAAAAAATTATTTAAGGAACAATAATTAGCGCACAAAATTAGCTGTGTCGGTCTATTAAGTTGGGTTTCGTTCCTCAATCCAACCTACATTTACTATTGGCTTTTGACTTTTGAGTTTTGACTTTTAACTTCCGTGAAACGGTATGATGATTCAATATAAATAGTTTTTGTCAATCTCTGGCAAAGAATCTAAAATCTAATATTATTATGACTAATAAAACGGGTCAAACTACCCT
>NZ_CEZPJD010000913.1:0-2933 GCF_983059655.1 Okeania sp. | reverse complement strand
TATCAGGTATACATTATACCCTTTTTTTTACTATTTTTTCACTAAAGTCCCGTTAACGCAAAAGGGAAAATTTTTTCTTCGCCATCCCTCAACCGCTTTTTTCTCCTTTGAACCTATCCCACTAATAATATTTTTGCTGAAAACCTTAAATATTTTGAGAATTAAAAACGAAAAATTAAGCTTTTCAAATAAATTTTACTTAAACAAATAAGCTTGTTTAAAATAGTTGAGGAACGAAACCCAACAGCAATCTTTCTCCCCTACTCCCCCACTCCCCTACTCCCCTACTCCCTAATGCACCATTAGACATCTCCAAAAATCAAAAATAAAATCAATTCTTATCCATAAATTATCAATTATTCTTCCCTGTTCCCTGTTCCCTGTTCCCTCTTTTCTGGAGATGTCTATTTTAGATGAAACGGTCCAGTAGTAGGGCTTGAGCAAGAAGATTCAGTATTTGATGGGCTAGAGCAAAACTACAAACAAAAATATGTCTATACACTTGGAAATTAACAATCAAAAATTATTGCAGAAATTAATCCGAGGCATGGAAATGTCTCAAGGACAATTTCGGCTGTTTTTGGCACAGTGCAATAATCCGAGTCAGCGCGATCGCCTAATTTCACAACTTGGGGAATCTTTTTCTGGAGACTTGGCACAGTTGCAGTTGGATGAGTCTGTCGATGAACTTTATGCAACTATCAGAAAACGGTTAGGAGACCAACAACCAGATGCTCTAATGGTTTGGGGTTTGGAGTTTGCGAGAGATATTGATAAATTGTTGGTCGCAATGAGTTTAGTGCGGGAGGAGTTTAGAAAAAATTGCCCTTTTCCCATAGTTTTATGGATTGATGCAGAAATTTCTCGTAAGTTTATTCGCTTAATTCCTGACTTTGAAAATTGGTCAAGTCTGACCGTTTTTGAAACTTCCACTCAGGAATTAATTGATTTTATTCAGCACACCAGTGAAAATGTTTATCAGAAAGTTTTAGAAAGTGGGGCAGGAATATTTTTAGATGATACTATCCTTGGTTTGGGAGAGTCTACTTATCAAGAGTTGGTGGACGCAAGGCAAGAATTGTTAAACCGAGAAGTTACCTTAGAGCCTGAATTAGAAGCAAATTCTGAATTTGTTTTAGGTAGAGCAACCGATAATTCTACCGAAATAGCACTAGAGCATTATCAACATAGTCTCGAACTTTGGCAACAAATTAACAACTCGGTGCGGGTAGCTCACACTTATTATTATCTGGGGTTATGGTGGCGTAGTTATGCAGTTAGGCATCGGGTTAAGAAAAATATGGCTTATGAGAAAGCTTGTTCATATTTTCAGCAGTCGGTAGAAGGCTTTGAGACAGTTAACCGCCCAGACTTAGTTGCTAAGTTTATCAATGCTTGGGGAGGAGTTTTGCAAACTTTAGGGCGTTGGGATGAGTTAGAAACTGTTGCCAATAGAGCAATAGAATTACATAAAACCTATTTTCAGCCATTTTGTGAAGCTCGTGCTTATGGTTTTCTGGCAGAAGTTGAACTAGCCAAAAATAATTATAAACAAGCAAAAAAACTTGCTCAAACTGCCATAGAAATTTGCAACAAAACTCTAGATGCTGTATCTCATCCTAGCTCAGAAAAAGACAAAATTACTTTAAATTGGGAGCGCTATTCTCATTTAGGAAAATATTTATTTGCTCTAGCAAAAGCCGAAAAATGTTTAGGTAAATTTGAAGAATCTATAGCCAATTTTGAACAAGCAAAAAATACAACAAAACCTGAATACAGTACAGAATTTTATATTGATATTCTCACAGAATTACGAGAAATATATTACCAACAAAAGGCATATTTAGCAGCTTTTGAGTTAAAGCAAGAACGGCAAAAAATAGAACAACAATTTGGGTTTGTAGCATTTATCGGTGCAAATCGTTTGAGATATAGAAAACCAAATATTAGCCCGGCTTTACCTCAACTTAATCGACGAAAAGTTACTCAAGAAATTTCTACATCCGGACGCCAATTCAATGTAGAAGAATTACTAGAAAGAATTAGTCGCCCTGACTATAAACTGATCGTGATTCATGGACAATCAGGAGTTGGTAAAAGTTCAATTTTGGAGGCTGGATTAATACCTGTTTTAGAAAAAAAATCAATTGATACCCGTAACGTAGTAGTTGTTTTGCAGCAAGTTTATGTTAATTGGATTTCAGTATTGGGAGAAAATTTAGCTAAAAAACTCAAAATAATTCCCCAATTAGCAGTTAATTCACAGATGCTTAATTCGACTGAGGCAATCTTTTCTCAGTTACGAAATAATGCTGAATTAAATCTACTGACGGTTATTATTTTCGATCAATTTGAGGAATTTTTCTTTGTTAACTCAGAGCCATGTCAGAAAAGAAAGTTTGCTCAGTTTCTGGAAGAATGTTTAAAAATTCCTTTTGTGAAAATTGTTTTATCCCTGCGTTCAGATTATATTCATTATTTATTAGAATTTAATTATTTAGCAAATTTAGAAACAATTAATAATGATATTTTAAGTAAAAATATTCTTTATGAGTTGAGAAATTTTTCCCAATCACAGGCAAAATTAGTCATTCAAGGATTAACAGAAAATTCTCAGTTTAAAATAGATCCAAATCTGACAGAAAAGTTAGTTGAAGATTTAGCTCAGGAATTGGGAGAAATTCGCCCGATAGAATTGCAAGTAGTGGGGGCACAACTACAGACTGATAATATTACTACTGTGGAAAAATATCAAGAATTAGGAGATTATCCCAAGGCAGAATTAGTAAACCGATATTTAGCATCAGTAGTGAAAGACTGTGGTGAAGAAAATGAAAAATTGGCTTGGTTAGTGTTGATGTTATTGACCGATGAAAATAATACTCGCCCACTAAAAACTCAGGCTGAATTGGTGAAAGAAAGTGAGTTTCAAG
>NZ_CEZPJD010000912.1:0-2934 GCF_983059655.1 Okeania sp. | reverse complement strand
ACATAAACAATGTAGCTAATAAATCAAGAAATAGCGACAAAATATTGCTACAGCACATTAGCTCCCACTGCCATCAAATATCTCACATTGGCTCCTACCTGGAAGCAAGCATGGATTATCATCCTCCGACTAAGATGAACCTACCCGACGACATGATATGAGAAATATTGCTAATGAAAAAGTTGCCATCAGTATAGTATGTCCAAAATGTGGCAGCAGAAACATCTCTGAGGGGCATTGCAATTACTATTGTCAAAATTGCGGGCACTTGTGGACAAAACCATCAGTAGCCACCAATAGTGAAGGTTTGGGTTGCTTTATCGTAATCGGTGATAATACACCCCTCAGTAGAGTCAGAAGTAAGAGCGCCGAAATGTACTAAGCATTGAAAGTTACCAGGTGTAATTTCAAAACTTCCTCCCCTTGGCAGTAATTTAGTTATAAACCCATTGTTTTTGAGATAACCGATAAATAGCGGGATGTCTTCTTGTACGTTCCAGAATTGCCGATCAAACTTACTCATAATTAAGCTTTGAGCTGCTGCCAGAGCGTGATTTATATCTATTAGAAAAACTTGAATAGGTCTAGCTACGTCAGCCCTGAAATCTGTAAATTCCGGATTTACATTTACATTGAATGTATAAGTTTCTCCCGGTTGAAAGCTTTTAAATCTGGCGATTTTATACCCTGTGATTCCTTGATCGGAGTCTATGGTTTCTCTCAGTATATTTTCCCAACTACTACGAATTTCTTTAAAGATGGGTAGAGGCGTATGTTTACCTAGAATACTTCCCGTCCCTATCATTAGTTCTATGTTTAAAGGTATAGGCATTTCTGGGTCTCCTGCTGTATTGTTACTTTCACTACTCATTAATATATACATTTCTCTTAGCGACTCACTTGCTGAGAATAGTGAATCTTTCATTGATGATGTAATCTCAATTAATTCATCCCAATCACGGATGGGCAAACCTTTACTCATAGATGAAATTTCATAGTATTATTTATCTATGATATACCTAGAACTATACTATGAGGCTACTGTCACAATCAGGGACCAATAACTTTCGACTCTCTAATCCTGGCGTTCAAAACGGGGAATTATTGAATGTAGATGCGGTAGTTAAATCATTTACCTCTAACCTGAATTCTAATGGGTATATGATAGGAATAATATTTTCTATTTCTGACATAAGACTACAGGTTAAACTACTTAATACCTTGAGTGAAGGTGTTATTCCAGATATCAATTTTGAAGACTCTACGGCGACTAGATTATCTAATTCTATAGTTGCAAAAAACTCTAGTGCTAGAATCGGGTTAGAATTCCTCCTTAACAATAAAACTTTGGGCTTAATAGAGCTTAAAAATTATAACATTACTTATAGTTTGCCAGTACTAGGGAAATTTGCAAAAACAGGGAAGTTTTTAAATCCTGACGACATATTAAATGTCAAAATTGTTAACTTAGGGAGTGGGGGTTTGGCTTTAAATGACTATATAGATATAGCTATAGATTATATTTTTGAGATAGATGGATTTAAAGTTAACGATGATTTAACATTAAAATTTGAGTAGTAATGAGTATCGCTGCAAAAAGAAATAAAAAACGGCTAGAAAAATCAGAGAAAATAGCAGAAGAAGTTGAAGGTTTTACGGAAGATGCTTTGGAGAATGGTATAGAAGAAGCAATTAATAATAAAGCTGAAGAAATGGTAGATAAAGCGATTGAAAGGGCAGGAAAAAAGGTCCTCGGTGCCAAACATCCATCTCTGTATTTCTTGGTAGACTTTATTAAAGCTCAACGAGGATATGGACCAAAGGTATATGATGAAGATGCAGTTGCTGAATTAATGGAATCAAGGAGAGAATTAGGGGTAGAGAGTAAATATCCAGATATAGAGGAAGTAGAGGAATTGTTAAACAATAATTCTGACTTTTTGGAGGATGTTATTGATGAAGAAATGCAAGAGGTCGAGGAGATAATTGAACAGTTAGAGGGACGGGAGTCAGAGGAGATAGCGGATGATTTAGGGGAAGAAATTCCAGAATCAGATGAGGTAGAGACAGATAGTTACGAGGAGGATATAAAAGGAAAAGAAGACGAGGAAGAGTCAGAACCGAAAAAATGTTATTCTATCAGCTTGGGTTTTGGAGATTTTAAGGTAAGTTTTAACACTTGTGACAGAAAAAAAGAGGAAAACCCGGATAAACCTAATAGAGATTGGGATGGCAATTACGAAGAACCAGAGTTACCGGAAGATGACCCTGATGGAACTGGTTGGTGGTGTCCTATTAGGAGGCGTTCTTCACATTGGACGTGGGTCGCAGAACCAGGCAGGCCAGCTTCATTTGAAAGTGTTGATAGAGACTCACAATCATACATTGTAGGATACTGGAACGTTTCTGCGTATCCTTTTGGGATATGGCCGGGTTTCAAGGGGGAAATATACGGAAAGACTACAGGTTTATATGAAACAACAGTGTTCGACCCTGCAACCATGAACCCCGGTCAACAGTGGGAAACGATAAGAGTTCCTTGGGAATTGAATCAAGATTTCTATTCGACCGGACCTTTTCCCCCTTTTGTAGGGGGTGAATTTACTCCCTCTTATGGGTGGGAGTACAATAGTTCTATCTCTGACTATGACGCTCGCTACTTGGAAGCGACAGGAGAATTTATTGATTACGAAACTCCTCTTATATCTGGTACTAGAATAAACCCTGACTGCTATTTTGTCCGCCCTGGAGATACTCCTTCTCCCAGGAAAAACGACAATAAAAAACCACCGACGACTTACGAAGAGAAAAAAGATAAAATGAACGAACAATGTTGCAAGGCGACCCTCTCACTCTTGAGGAAGATGTCTCACGTCACAGGAACTGCCGAGGAACCGATATATCCCGTGCCACCCCCACCAGGTTTACCTGAAA
>NZ_CEZPJD010000911.1:0-2934 GCF_983059655.1 Okeania sp. | reverse complement strand
CTGGCAGCCGATAAAATACTTCCTCCCTGTTCAATATAATCAATGACTCTTGTTCTTAAATCTAGACTGTAAGACATTCTTTAAATGATATATTCTGGTTGATATTTTACTATTTATATTGTACCATTCTTATTCAGAATGACTATAGATATTATCCAAGTTCTCAAATATGTTCAAACTGTGGGCATCAACAGAAAATGCCGTTGCACTTGAGAACTTATGAGTGTAGTCAATGCGGTTTTGAAACTGACAGAGATTTTAATGCTGCTGTCAACCTGAAAAACTATGTGTATCAGTAGCTTGAGTCAAGAGCGAATTGAAGCCTGTGGAGAAGATAAGTTACAGACTGCGGTCAGTGGTCTTCAGTGTTTGCGCAGCATTGCGGAACGCAAAGCAGGAAGCTAGCTCCAAAGCTCATGCAATCATTCATGGGTAAGTTTGGGTAAGTTTAGTAGAACGGAAAGTAGGAGAAATAATTGTTCTTTGATTTTTCTCCCCCCTCACCCCTAAATTCTCACTTTTTGAGGGTAAGTGAATTGAAACAGGGATACTTTTTTCTATGATAAAAAGGCAAAAACCTTTATTTACGATTGCTTTGAGATTTAATCAGCAAGCCCTAATTATATGATCATTCCCACACTTTCTTGATGCACAACCGAATAATTAACATTAACTTAGCTGAAATTGGCAAAAAAGCGATTTTGCTTGTGCTGATTTTGAAGCTTCAAACTGTGATTATTTTGTTACTTGTGATAAACGTTTACTTAATCGTTGTAAATCTTTATCAATTCAAACTATTAACCCCATTGATTTTATTAAGGAGTTAGACAATGAAAGTTAATATTAATAATGATTATGAAATTGTGCCAAAAATTTTTCAGATTTTGCTTGAACCTACCCGAAACTTCTAAGGTGATGATATTTTGGTCTATCTGCAAGTTTGGTCATGGTGATTGTTTAAAATTAAAAGATAAATTATTTGCAGGAGAAACTGTTGATAGTTTATATGAAAAAATTAAAGCTTTTCAAGATGAAAAAATAGCAAATGAGGAAGTTAATAATGGTTAAGCTCTATCAAATTCAGTTATTATAATAATTATTCAGTAATGTTTGTAAAGATTATCGGCATTAAACCAAAATATCTTATGTCTTTTAACCCTATTCCCTACTTCTTACTCCCTACTCTCAAGGAAATGTAGCAAGACTTTTGAGAAATGGTATTACTACATAATAAATGGTATCAAACCTATTCATTCTGACTTGTGACTCCTGTCTCCTGACTCCTAAGCAGTAACCTAAATATTTGTAGCAAACATTTATCAAATCGATATAATATGCAACGACCAATAGGTATAGATTTATTTGCAGGCGCAGGAGGTATGACCCTTGGCTTTGAACAAGCAGGATTTGATATACTTGCTTCTGTAGAATTAGACCCCATTCATTGTGGCACTCATCAATTCAATTTTCCTTTTTGGCCAATATTGTGTCGTAGTATAGTTAATATTACTGGAGATGAGATTAGACAGTTATCAGATATTCAAAATAAAGAAATTGATGTGATTTTTGGTGGTCCTCCTTGCCAAGGTTTTTCTATGATAGGAAAACGCACCTTAGATGACCCACGCAATACACTTATATCTCATTTTGTTCGATTAGTTTTAGAGTTAAAACCTAAATATTTTGTCATAGAAAATGTCAAAGGATTAACTGTAGGAAAGCACAAATTTTTTCTTCAGGAAGTCATTGATAAATTCGATAAAAATGGCTATCAAGTTCAGCAACCTTACCAAATTTTAAATGCTGTCAATTATGGCGTACCACAAAATAGAGAAAGATTATTTTTAATCGGATGCCAAAAAGGTTTAATCCTACCAAATTATCCTCTACCAATTACAAATATTTATACCGATAAAAAATTAGAAAAAGTGATAACTGTTAAAGATGCAATAGGAGACTTACCAGAAGTAGAAAATTATCCAGAATTATTAGAAAGAGATTGGATGAAAGTAGAAAATGATTATGGCAAACCAAGTAAATATGCTAAAAAATTGCGCAATCCTGAACGTTACGATAATGATTATTCTTATAAACGTGAATATGATCAAACAATATTAACCTCTAGTTTACGCACAAGACATACAGAAAAATCAAGAGAAAGATTTAATGCTACAGCACCGGGAAAAACTGAATCAGTAAGCCATTTTTATAGACTTAATCCTGATGGTATTTGTAACACACTTAGAGCTGGCACACCAAGTAGTAAAGGTGCATATACTTCTCCAAGACCAATACACCCATTTACACCCAGATGTATCACAGTTAGGGAAGCAGCAAGATTACATTCATACCCTGACTGGTTTAGATTTCATGTCACAAAATGGCATGGTTTTAGACAAGTTGGTAATTCAGTTCCACCTTTATTAGCAAAAGCAGTAGCTCAAGAAATTATTCATGTTTTAAATATTAAACCACTTCAGCCTAAAGGAAAAAAAATTAAGTTAGAAAAATGGGAAAATTTAGAGTTTAATATGTCTATAGCTGCTAAAAAATATCAGGTAGATCGACATACTATTGCCCCAAGAAGTAGGAAAAAATAATTAGGGTTTGCTGAAAAAGTATTTTTTAAGGAGTAGGGGAGCGGGGGAGTAGGGGAGTAGGGGAGAATTTTTTTGCCCAAATCTTGCTAAAAGTGTGCTCCTTTTTAAGCATGAAGAGCCGAAAACCATGTACTTTTTCAATACCTAAAAAGGCACTTACCTTTATCTGGTAATTATTTTAGATTTAATCAGCAAGCCCTAATTAGTGGATACTATAATTAATCAAATTAATAAATAAACTCTGAATCAAATTTTAGGTATTTTCTGTACAACTATGTCATACCAAATTCAAAAAAGGCAGTTACATCTTAATTTGTGATTTATTCCTAAAAGA
>NZ_CEZPJD010000910.1:0-2938 GCF_983059655.1 Okeania sp. | reverse complement strand
GGGTTTTAACCGTTACGGAATTGAATATAAGGAAATATTATTTCTTCTCTTGGTCTCATGGATATGGCGTTTGCTACCGCAAAGCTTTGCTAACCGCGTTTGCGATAGCATTCCGTCAGGAAAGCGTCCCGGAGGGAACAGAAACCCGCTCTTGTCAGAGCCGCTCCGCTTTATATGTTGCGGAGCAAAACGCCATCCCTCGACCGCTTTTTTTCCCTTAAAAGGGGAGGCTTCAAGGTGCGAACTATTTAATTATTAATTATTCGGTAACAGGGAATAGGGAATATATAGGAAAAAAGTATTTTTGCAAATATGAGATGCACCCCAAAAATAGGATTAATTACAGCAGTTATCGAGTAGATGAAGTACAAGGTTTTATTGCTTTAGGGAACAGGGAGAAATTTATCAGAGAAAAGATTTTTATTATGGCTAATTAATGAGACTTGATATAACTTATAAATAGGGCTTGCTGAATAAATCTAAAAGCTTTTACAGATAGAGCTTTTAGCATTTTTAGGTATGGAAAAAGTACTTGTTTTTCAGCTCTTAATTCTCAAAAAGTTACCATTTTAGGCACATCGTTGGGCAAAAAAAATTACTTTCTTGTTCCTCGACTCCCCTACTCCCCTACTCCCCCACTCCTTAAAAAAGACTTTTTCAGCAAACCCTAAATAATCATTCCTTCCTTCTTCCATCTTCCTTCTTCAACTATTTATCTTTTTTAAATATCAGAATATATAATCCTCGCCCACTAGAAGGATTAAAAACCACATCAGTTTGACTTAATTCCCATCCATCTTTACCCGCATCATTTAAAGCTTGTGTATAGCGGTCTCTTTCTTCATTACTTTGAGGAAAACCAAATTGATATTCAACCTTATATTCATATTTTCTACCTCTACCTTGACTTAACTTTTCTGACTCGATTGCCTCAATTTTTTGTTCTATTTTAAGTGTATTTTCAGGAATAGAAGTTGCGAAAGTTTTATTAGGCGAAAAAATTAACGCCACCGCTAGAAAAATAATTGCAATATTCAAAACAATTAAGTTAATAACTATAAGTTTATTTAGATTCCAGTCTCTCATAATGATTTCTCTTAGTTGAAGAAGGAAGAAGGAGTAGGGGAGTAGGGGAGTAGGGGAGTAGGGGAGTGGAAAAAACTGTGAGTACGAAAGAAAGCAAAATACATCCTCGTTCTTTTAATTGGAGCTGAGGTAATTTGTCCTCAGTTCAATCAATAGCATTACGGTTGCAAGACTGCCCATTTTTTTATACCGAATTATATTATGTCCGGATAAGAGCGTGACAAAAAAACTTTCTACACCTTAAAACCCCCTTTTCTTCCCTCCTGACTCCTGACAAAAAAATAAGGTCAATAGCTTCCCCTTGTCTGCATCGCGAGCTATCGCTACTACAAGGGGATGAAAAAAAATCAAGTTCAATATTTTAAACCTCTGACTTTAACTAGAGGTACTGATAACTGATAACTGATAACTGATAACTGAAATTACTCCTCTCTCAACCCATAATATTGCTAAAAAACTCTATTGTTTCTTTCAAAGCAACAATAAAAGCATCAATATCATCACGGGTATTATAAAAAGATAAACTTGCTCTAGCTGTGGATGAAATATTCAAATATTTGTGTAAAGGTTGAGCACAATGATGACCTGAGCGAATTGCTACACCTGCTTCATCTAAAATTGTTGATAGATCGTTGGGATGAAGATTTTCTACAGTAAAAGATGCTAATGCTGCCCTACTTTCACCATTTTCATTTGGTTGAGGTCCATAAATAGTAACTTCAGGAATTTGGTTCAATCTTTCAAATAAATAAGTAGTTAATTCTGCTTCATAATTATGGATTTTATCCATACCTATATTTGTCAAATAATCTACTGCTGCACCAAGAGCGATCGCTTCTCCAATAGCTGGTGTTCCTGCCTCAAATTTATGGGGTAATTCGGCATAGGTGGAATGGTCAAAAAATACTTCGGAAATCATTTCGCCTCCTCCTAAGAATGGGGGCATTTCTTCTAATAATTCTAATTTTCCATAGAGAAAACCAATACCAGTAGGAGCGCACATTTTATGACCGGAAGCTACTAACCAATCACAATCTATTTCCCGTACATCTACTGCGATATGAGGAACACTTTGGCAAGCATCTATTAATACTTTTGCTCCATTTTGATGAGCAGTAGTGCAGATTTCTTGCACTGGATTTTGACAGCCTATAACATTAGAAATATGGGCAACTGCTACTAATTTTGTTTTATCTGAAACTAGAGTTTTATATTGCTCAAAATTAAATTCTCCGGTCTCTGTCAACTCAACAAATTTTAAAACTGCTCCAGTTTTTTGAGCAATCATTTGCCAGGGAACAAAATTACTATGATGTTCCATAACTGAGACAATAATTTCATCTCCGGGTTTGAGATTATTTAAACCCCAAGAATAGGCGACTAAATTAATTGCTTCACTAGCATTTCGAGTATAAACAATTTCATTCCGAGATGCTGCATTTACAAAAGCAGCTACTTTATCTCTTGTTCCTTCATAAGCATCTGTTGCTTTTGAGCTTAAGGTGTGAATACCTCGGTGTACATTAGAATTATATTTGAGGTAATATTCTTGCCAAGCATTAATAACTGCTAAGGGTTTTTGGGAAGTAGCAGCATTATCTAAATAAACTAGTGGTTTACCATTTATTTCCTGATTTAAAATCGGAAAATCTTCCCGTACTTTTTCACCTAATGTTTTTTCTTGAATAATAGTCATTTTTTTTTCAAGTAAGATTTTCTTTTAACTAATTTTAAGTCCGTTGACTTGAAGTAGGAGGAATTGAAAAATCAAAGGTCTACTTTTGCTGATGTTCCTCATCTATTAGATATAGCGCTGTGCGCAGGCAACAGGCAACAGGCAACAGGCAACAGG
>NZ_CEZPJD010000909.1:0-2941 GCF_983059655.1 Okeania sp. | reverse complement strand
TTGCGCTAGCAAACGCCATATCCAATCGACCAAGACAGCGGTCGCTCTTCGGAGCTTCCCGTAGGGTGGGATGGCGAGGTCCCCGTTCCCTCCGGGACGCTTTCCTTGCGGAATGCTATCGCAAACGCGTTAGCGGAGCTTTGCGCTAGCAAACGCCATATCCAATCGACCAAGAGAAAAAATAATTCCGTACTTCAAGCCTCTTGCTTGACCTTTGTCATGCTCCGCAAACAGCCTTAGGTACTGATAACTGATAACTGATAACTGAAATGACTACTCATTGTTTATACTTCATATTACTATTTATTTATTAAGTATTCAACGGGACATAATTTTCTCAATATTCATTATTCATTACCAAAAAATTTTAGTTTAAAGCCTCCCATTTTCAGGAGATAATAAAGCAAAATTTTTCTTTGAGTCAATCCTATCCATTTTCAAGGAGAGGTAATTAATATTAATAATTAATAATTTTTGAGTCATAGGTATTAATTTCTATCCGCTCAATATAGTAAATATGGCTTAATATCAATTTTATACAAGCTGTTCTCAATAAAATATCTTGTTTTTGGTGATGAGAAAGAGATATTTTATGAAATTCTCCTGTTGAGACGGATGCATATCTCTAAACTCTATATTGATCAGTAATATTAATGATATATTAACAATCGAGAATTAATTAGTGTGCTTTGATTAAAAATAGTCTTGTCATCTCAAAATTATACCTGATAAAATTAAATTTTGATTTTTAGTTTTTTTAAATTGTCAACTACCATTTAGGATAAAGTGTTAAATATTTATCGTTCTGTCATCTTTCCGACTCTATTTTCTGTATTAAAATCCGATCCAGAATTGGTACATAATCAAGTCCTAAATATTCTCAGTTTTATGGATACTAATTCCTCTAGTAAACTAATAAATGGGTTGCAGAAAATTATGCAACAATCTTTATGTTTTGAGGATACTCGCCTAGAACAAACTCTATGGGGATTAAACTTTAAAAATCCTGTGGGTTTAGCGGCAGGATTTGATAAAGATGGTGTGGCCATTAATGCCTGGCCTCAATTGGGTTTTGGGTTTGCTGAACTTGGTACAGTTACTCTTCATGAACAACCGGGAAATCCTCAACCAAGATTATTTCGTTTGCCAATAGATAGAGCTGCTTTGAATAGAATGGGATTTAATAATCAAGGTGCTGCTGCTTTAGCGATGAGGTTACAATCTCAAGGAAAAAATATTCCAGAGAGTCTCAGGGTACAGGATAATAATAATTATTTTTGTCGTAATTTTTTTCCCTATGGTATAAATATTGGTAAATCCAAGATAACATCTTTAGAGGCAGCAGCAACAGATTATTTAGGTAGTTTTAGATTGTTAAAAAATTGGGGTGATTATTTTGTAGTCAATGTTTCTTCTCCTAATACTCCGGGGCTACGCTCCCTACAAAATGTTGAAAATTTAAGTAACATTTTAGCAGATTTACAAGCAGAAAATCAAGGCATTAAACCTATTTTAGTTAAGATTGCACCAGATTTAGAAAAGGAAGCGATCGCTTCCATACTAGACCTAATTCAACAATATCAAATTTCCGGCATTATTGCCACTAATACAACTATTTCTCGTGATAGATTAAAAACTAAAATTATTGCTAAAACTGGTAAACTTGTCAGTGAAGAGGCAGGTGGAATTAGTGGCGCACCATTAACTCAAAGATCTACGGAAATAATTAAATTTATCTGGCAAGAAACTCAAGGAAAATTACCAATTATTGGTGTAGGTGGTATATTTACTGTAGAAGATGCATGGGATAAAATTATCGCGGGGGCAAGTCTAATTCAAGTTTACACAGGATGGGTATATCAAGGACCAGGAATGGTCAAAAAAATTCTCCAAGGATTACTGCAAAAGTTAGATGAAAAAGGATTAAAATCTATTTCTGAAGCAATTGGTTTAGCACATAAATAGTAGTTAGGGTTTGCTAAAAAAGTCTTTTTAAGGAGTAGGGGAGTGGGGGAGTAGGGGAGTGAGGGAGTAGAAAGTAGTTAGGAGGTAGTCGGATATATTTGTCGATCATGATTTTTCTGCAATTATTCTGCTATTTATGCTAACTTTTTGAGAGTGTGGGACGTGATACCAGGCACTTTTTTTAAACCCCAAAAAGGCTTTAGCCAATATTACTTAATGCTTTGAGATTTAATCAACAAGCCCTAGTTAACATTTATAAATGTCTCCTATACTCAAATTACCAGAACTTGATATAAAACCTAAAATTTATTCTTAATTATGTTGCCTAAATTATTTTTACTCAATCAACGCTTAATTTTTCTAGTTTTAGTATTAACAATGCTACTAATTCCTCTAGCTTTAAATGTTTATGTCAGAATGGCGACAAGCAAATATCGATACAACAACCCTGAAGAAGTGCCAGAGCAACCTATTGCTATAGTTTTTGGGGCTGGAGTATGGGAAGATGGTACTCCCACACCAATGTTAGCCGATCGAGTACAAGGAGCTGTTAACTTGTACAAAGCTAGTAGTGTTAAAAAAATTTTGATGACTGGTGACAATGGTACCCCTGATTATAATGAAGTCAAGGCAATGCAAGAATATGCAATTTCCCGTGGTGTATCTGTTGATGATATTACTTTAGATTATGCTGGTTTTAGTACTTATGAAAGTTGTTATCGTGCTAAAGAAATATTTGGCATTACCCAAGCAGTCTTAGTAACTCAACGTTATCATTTACCTCGTGCAGTTTATACCTGTCGTCAACTGGGAGTAGATGCTACAGGTTTAGGTACACCAGATTGGGGAAAATTTAGAAATGATTCCATGAAGCGTTATTCAACCCGTGAAATTTTGGCAGTATTAAAAGCATTATGGGAAGTTCATATTACTCGTCCTCGACCTACTTTTTTAGGACCTTTTGAGGGAATTAGTT
>NZ_CEZPJD010000908.1:0-2943 GCF_983059655.1 Okeania sp. | reverse complement strand
GAACTACTAACCAAATGTTAGATTGGATTTCTGTTACTTTTTCTCAAATATTAAAAAATATAGATACTATCATTTTTTACCGTATTGGTGGCGAACAAGGGATACCACTTATTGTACTGTGGCTAATTGCTGGCAGTCTCTTTTTTACTCTCCGAATGCAATTTATTAATATTCGAGCTTTTAAACACTCCATAGAAGTTATTTGGGGAAAATATGACGACCCTAATGACGAGGGTGAAGTCTCTCATTTTCAAGCTATGGCAACTGCTTTATCTGGAACTGTGGGGCTAGGAAATATTGCTGGAGTTGCTATTGCTATTAGCTTTGGCGGACCAGGAGCAGCTTTTTGGATGACGATCGCAGGGTTGTTAGGCATGAGTACAAAATTTGTTGAATGTACTCTGGCACAAAAATATCGTGTAGTTAACTCAGATGGTACAAGCATTGGAGGGCCAATGTATTATATATCAATGGGTTTAGCTGACTTAGGACAAAAAAAGTTAGGTCAAATTTTAGGTGGAATGTTTGCATTGTTAAATATTTTAGCGGTCTTGGGCAGTTCCAGCATATTTCAGTCTAACCAGTCTCAAGTAGTTGTTGCTAATGTGATACCTTTTTTTGCTAACCGAAGTTGGGTTTATGGATTAATTTTAGTATTAATAGTGGGGTTAGTAATAGTAGGTGGTATTCAACGTATTGCTGGAGTAGCTGCTGCCATTGTACCGACAATGTGTGGCGTTTACTTTCTGGCAGGTTCATGGGTGATTTTAGCGAATTTTACTGCTATTCCTCATGCAATTTCTACTATAATTCATAGTGCTTTTGCTCCCCAAGCTATGGCAGGAGGTTTTGTGGGAGCGCTAATACAAGGGTTTCGCCGTGCAGCTTTTTCTAATGAAGCAGGATTGGGTTTGGCAGCGATCGCTCATGCAACAGCAAAGACAGATGAACCTGTTAGAGAAGGTATTGTGGCAATGCTAGAACCATTTATTGATACTGTTATTATCTGTAATATGACCGCTCTAGTAGTTATTATTACTGGCGTTTACAATAATCCTGAATTTGCTGCTCTCAATGGTTCGGAGTTAACTTTAGCAGCTTTTACGAGTGTTATTGAATGGTTTCCTGCTCTTTTGACAATTTGTATAATTTTGTTTGCCTTTTCTACTATGATTTCTAGTAGTTATTATGGTCAAATTTGCTGGCAATATTTATTTGGAAACAAGGGTGTGATTATCTATAAAATCTTGTTCTTAACAGGTATATTTGTCGGTACAGTTACTAACCCAGAAGCAGTTATTGAGTTTAGTGATGCTATGAAAATAACTCTTGCTTTTCCGAGTTTGCTTGGTGCTTATTTCCTCTGTAGTAAAGTCGCAACAGACCAAGAAAGTTATATGAAACGGTTACAAAAAGGAGAAATATTTGATGAATCTGCATCAAAAGTTATTGGGTAAGAATTTTGAGTAATATCATGTCCGCTTAAATACCTACACTTAGGAGAAAAGAATACAGAAAGAAAAGAAAGGTTGAAAAGGAGAAGTTTTTTATAACTAATTATCCGGACATGATATTCTTTATCAGAAGAGGTAATTCTAAATTATTAATTCTAAATTATTAATTCTTGAACATTCTAAATTTCATAATGTCACATTCTCCAAACTTTTCAGTATCCACTATTTTATCCCTAACATATCAGACTGCAGTGGGAGATACACGAGCAACATTAGGTTGATCTGGGGTTTCTATTAGAGCTGGCGCTCGCAGTGTTTTAGGAAGTTTGTGGAATGTGAATGATGCCTCTACAGCGGAATTAATGAAACAGTTTTATGAGCAATTGTTGCAGTCTGATAGAATGCTCTCTATGTGTAATTTCCACCAGATGTCTAATAGACATCTCCGGAAAAGAGGCAGTAGGCAGTAGAGGAAAAGAATTGATAATTTCTGTGCGATAATTGATTTTATTTTTTATTGTTAGAGATGTCTAATATAGAATCCCGTTATACAGCGATCGCACTCTCTACTTCCATTCAATGCACAGACATAAAATTCCGGAATATTTCCAGATAACTCCCGATCTCATCATTAGACTTGTCACTTTATAACTTCAAAAATCCCCAAAAACCTTGTTCTATAAGGATTGTAGCTATTGGTGGCTGAAAAGCATTGGAATTACTGCTCTGTCTAGGTTGGAGCGATTTTTTCTCTCTATTTAGCGACAAGTCTATTATTTAGGAGTTATACCAATTTCAAAAAAGAATGCTATGAAAAGTGCCTCTCAATCAGATATGCTTAAAAATAGTGGTTTCCGTTCATTAAAGAATAGTTATTTCTATCGTTTTTACCTTTTTTTCAAATTTTTATCCTTCTTTCTTACTTCTACTATTTGTAACAAACACTTATCACGCTTGGTATTAGGAAGGAAGAAAGCCGAATTATCTGATTACTTATTCCACGCTTTGCGCTCTGCACTACCACAACTTTCTTCAAGTGTTGCGAAATAAAAGTATAATTTTTAAGTATTTAGTAAAAGTAAAGTATTTAAAATCAATTAATACTTTCTTAATAGCAGGTAGATGAGAGGGATAATATAATTGATAGCTCTTGATTTACTCTATTTCCAGCTTTGAATAATGTCAAATATTAAAAATATTAAACTTGACAAACAACTCTGCTCTCGCTAACATAACTAAATGAAAATAAATCTCAATTATTTACATAAATTAATGGATGAAAAATATGAAGATAGATCGGAGTATAATGTAGATAAAAAAGATAAACCATGGGAATTTACATTTCTGGGAGACAGCAACTATATTGAGCTGAAAGAGGAAAACAACCATCATATTCTTAAAGAAAATTATCAACAAGTAGTAGAAACTAACTTTCCACTCACACAAGCAAAACGAGGCGATCGCTTACATATTGTTACTATCAATGCTA
>NZ_CEZPJD010000907.1:0-2945 GCF_983059655.1 Okeania sp. | reverse complement strand
TGCAAATGACCCTAATGCTATTGCTTATTTTGGCTATTCTTATTATGAAGCGAACAGAGACCGAATCAAAGCAATAGCTATAGACAATGGTAATAGACCTGTTAAACCTTCACTGGAAACAGTGCGAAGTGGACAATATCAACCTCTGGCTAGACCAATTTTTATTTATGTGAATGCTAAAGCAGCAGAGCGTCCTGAAGTTCAAGAATTTGTTGAATTCTATCTCCGGAATGCTCCTCAATTAGTTAAAGAAGTAAATTCTGTACCTATGTCAGAATTAGAATATCAGCAAGCAATGGAACGTTTTAAAAACCGTGTTATTGGGAGTAGTAGTTAAATTTTTGAATATTATATTTTTAAATATTATAATGAAGGCTTAAATCATTTTTAAGTATAGTAGTTCTTCTATTTTTCATACTAAATTAGATTCAAGTGGCAAACATATTTTCTTATGTAAATTAATGCTAAAATTTAGATAAATTATCGGCTAATGTCTAAGCATCAATTTTATGTAAGGCTGCACAGAATTATGAAATTTATTAACTTGTCTGTTTCCTGTCTCCTACCTCTATTAAGTAGCCCTGTAAAAATAAGTTGTACAAATTTTATCTGAAATAGATTGTGAAATCTAGCTTCCATCAAAAAAACTGTTCAGGTTATTCTTACACGGCTCCTAAAAGACTTTTTCAGCAAATCCTAAATAATTCAAAACTATCTATTGTGACGTAAGCATTCGTAAGCATTCAGCAGTCAGCTATCAGCTATTAATTCATTGCCTTGAGAGTAGGAATTAGTATTAAAAAGTAGTTTCTCCGCAGGAGGCTAGCTGATTGCTAATAGCTGAATGCTTACATTCTGACTTCTAAGAAATAACCTATTTATTTGTAGTAAATATTTATCAAATTGCTGTAAACTTTCCTTTAACTTCTATATAAGTAGGTGTTGAGAAAATGAGGCATAATTAAAAGCATCAAGAAAAACATATCAGCTAACTTTAGCTCTATAAAAAATCATCACCCTAATTCATTATTACTACTAAATACTGGTCGCTAATAAGCAGGTAAGTTTAATGAAGTCAGAAGTCAGAAGTTATTTTTGTAACGGGGATTTGAGCTTCGCTCCAAAAATATTTTGCCTTCAAAGGCGGAGTTTTAGACCCAGATTATTTTGATAAATAAATGCAACAAGTGTACGAATGATTTTTAGTACTATATCGCTAATTTATCAAGGTTTTCGGCTAAACCCGACCCTACATTTTTTAACGTTTAATTAGACATACCTACTTACTTATACCAAGCGTGATAAATGTTTGTTACAAATGGTAGGGACGTTGCATGCAACGTCCCTACGAAAGAAGGAAAATGGAAAACTGAATTCTTACTATTATTATTTATTTAATCCTTGAGTATTGAATGAGAGATAAACTTTTAAAATTAATAAAATCACCAAAATATTCACCAAAATTATTTCAATATAAATATATACGAGAAAAAATAATTGAATATATTTTGTTTTTAGCAGCTTTTTCTTCAGTAGCAACTACCATAGCAATTCTGTTTATCTTAGTCAGAGAATCAGTTTTATTTTTTCAAGAAATATCCATATTAGAATTCTTGACTAATACACAATGGACTCCCTTATTTCAAAATCCACAATATGGAATTTTACCTTTAGTATCAGGAACCTTAGTAACTTCAATTATTGCTTTAATGATAGCTATTCCACTGGGTACTATAGCAGGAATTTATCTGAGTGAATTTTCTCCCATAAAATTTAGAGAAACTCTCAAACCTTTCTTGGAATTATTGGCTGCTATTCCCACAGTAGTTTATGGTTATTTCGCACTCTTGTACGTCACTCCACTATTACAAAAAATATTTCCAAATTTGCCAACTTTTAATATGTTGAGTGCAGGATTAGTAATGGGAGTAATGATTATTCCATTTATTAGTTCTATCAGCGAAGATGCTATGCGTTCTGTGCCAGTAGGTTTACGAGAAGGATCTTTTTCTATGGGAGCAACTAGGTTTCAAACATCATTATTCGTTGTATTTCCGGCTGCTATTTCTGGTATTTGTTCGGCTTATATTCTGGGAGCTTCCCGTGCAGTAGGAGAAACAATGATTGTTGCTATTGCGGCTGGTTTGCAACCTAATTTTACTTTAAATCCCACAGACCAAGCTGCTACTATTACAGCATATATTGTGCAGGTTAGTCTTGGTGATTTACCTCATGGAACTCTAGCTTATCAAACAATTTTTGCTGCTGGTCTAACTTTAGTATTGATCACTTTAATATTAAACATAATCGGTAATTTGCTAGCCAAACATTATCGCGAAATATATTAAAAGAAGGAAGAGTTCAATAATTGATAATGGATAATTGATAATTGATAATTACCTCCCCCTAAAAGCTATCCCTTACCCATAAGTTTTGAAACCCTTGTGGGGAGCAGGGGAGCAGGGAGCAGGGGAGAAAGGAGAAAAAATCATAGTAGCTAAGTAAAACTACTGAAGTTGTCAAAAAAAAGTATTTTTATATACATTTTTTCTCCCGAAAAAGCTGAACCAAGACTTACTCATAACTTGTCTATTTTGTCAAGTTTTATGTTAAGGAAAGATGTGAGTAAAGCATAGCCCTAAAAGGAAGAGGATTGAATAAAAGGAAAATTTTTTCCTGTTTCTCCTTTAAAGAAGAGGCTTTAAACCTTAATTATTCGGTAAGAAGGAAAAAGGAAAAAGTAAGAAGGAAAAAACTGAAAATAATTTCCAGAAATTAATTAGCGACGATGTTTTTGAAACAACTCCAATGAAATTACTATATTTCGATGAAGTTAGAGGAACTTGATATAGATGTCAACTCAAGATATTAACAAAAAATTTTTACCTTCCAATCATCTTCAAGGTAATCTGAATAAACGAAATTTGGTTAATAATATTTTTGCC
>NZ_CEZPJD010000906.1:0-2945 GCF_983059655.1 Okeania sp. | reverse complement strand
AATTGATTCTTGTTCCCCCCAAAGTTGGCTTGCTCGGGGGGCAAAATTCAGTATCTAATAAATTTTCCGAAAAATCCTTTTTTACTAATCACCTGTAGAATTATCTACAGGTTTATTTATTGTAGAAAATTTTAGTTTGAGAATAAATAGAAATCATGAGTACAGATACCCTCTCCTATCTTGGTCCGACCGAATTTCTAGTTAATCAACCTACTGTTATTACAGGTAAATTTAATCCCGAACAAATCCATAGTATTGCTCTAGTAGCAGAAGATAAATATCCTTTAAATGTTACTAAAAATCAAACTACAGGATTATGGCACACAATTTTAGAATCAGGGTTTAATGGTTCAGGAAATCGTTGGTTGCGACTAAAAGGTACGGATATAAATAACACTTCAGTTATTGAAAAAACTATTAATATTACTGTTAATACTGAACCAAATATTTACCCATCATTAACATTAATTACCCTTACGAATACTGTCTTTCAAGAAAGATTAGAAGAGCCAGATAATTTAACTACTGAAGAAAAAGCAAATCTAGCAGCAGGTCAAACTTATCGACTCCTCAAATATCAGTTAGTAGATAATTACCTACTAGTCGAACTTGCAACCCCTATTCCACCCATTGGCAAATTTGGCTATTTTAATTCTCAACAAGTACACTTATCTAAATGGGCGAAAATTCTCTACTTTAATCGAGATGATTTACCTGAAGCTCCAGAAGATAAAGCCTTACTATGGGTCAAAGAAAGAACTCAAATTAAACTTAGACCGGAATCTTATTCCCAACTAGTATCCAATGAACAAATAGAACTTTTTTCTGGAGAAACTTATATTATCCAAGGTTATGCAAGTGTAGAAGGTCATTTTCGAGTATCTTTAACTAAAGCTATCCCTGGTTTTGGCGATACAGGATATATCGAACCAGAAAAAGTGGAAATTATCAGGCAAGGGGAGACAGTAAAACATAGTCAGACAGCGATCGCTCTGAAAACTCTCAACAATACCATCATCAAAAAGCAACCAACAAACGAAGCATATTTAAAACCAGATGAAAAATTAATTCTGCAGAAAGGAATGGTTTATGGTGTCTCCAACTACACATACCAAAATAACCATACAAGAATTTTACTTACAGAAAATCTACCGAACTTTGGTAACGAAGGGTATGTATATCCAGATTTTGTGCAATTAACTGAAGCTAGTCAAGCTTTTGCAACTGCTGCCACACTCAAATTTTTAGCTCCAGCAGAAGTTTTGGTAAATCAAAGCACTATTCTGCGAGGTACTTATGATTCTAGTCAAGGAAAAACCTTAGCAGTGACTGCGGAAGATAAATATCCATTGCCAGTGAATCTTGACTCAGAGTCTGGTTTATGGGAAGTTAAATTAAGTCGAGGATTTAATACAGCGGGAACACGGTGGTTACGCTTACAAAGTCTTGATAGTAAAGGAAATATTGTTGATAGTAAAGTAGTTAATATCTATGTAAGTTCAGAACCAATATCTGCGGGAAAAGATATTAAGTTGAAACTTGTCAAAGATACTTTTTTTAAATTATATCCTATAGATAGTTCCAAGCTTAACAATCAACAAAAAGTTAGGGTTGAAGCAGGAGAAATTTTTACTGTTGAAAAATATGGATTAGTTGATGGGCATTTAAAAGTGGTATTGAGTAATGAGATATCACCGATAGGAAATTTTGGCTATTTTTATGAACCCCATGTTGAAATGACAAAAGGTTCTAAACTTCTATTATTTGATTTTACCGATGTTCCAGATACTTATATCAGCGCTAAAATATTGGTAGTTCAAAAAACTTATATTAAGGGTAGTCCAGAAGATTCATCTCAACTTGATGATAATCAAACAGCAGAATTATCTCTAGGTCAGACTTTGGCAATTACTGGTTATGCTTCCACTAAAGGGCATTTTCGTGTAACTCTGCTGGAATCTATTCCTGGTTTTGGTAAAGTGGGATATATTTATTGGCAGCACGTTAGAATCAAGAAACAAGAAGAGGAAATACTCTACGATCCTAATGCTATTACGATGACGGTTCGAGAAACTACTGTGATTAAAAAGCGACCTTTGTTTTCATTTTTGTTAGGTCGCTCAGAAAGGGTAACGTTACCTATCGGTAGGGTATACGGGGTGAATAGTTATGCTGTAGAGGGAAGTCATCTCAGAGTTGCTTTGACCGAACAAATGGGGGAATTTGGTAATACTGGTTATGTGTTTCCTAGTTACTTTTTGTTTAAACGTGGGAATAAATCTTTTAATCCCATTAGAAATAAAATAGAACTGAATGTTCCCTATTTCTCTCAACGTGATAACCCTCGGTTTTATTGGTCTACTTGTAATGTGACATCGATCGCAATGATATTTGCTTATTATGGAGTGCGGTCTTATTGGGGTGGGCAGTTAGAAGATGAGTTGTTGGAATGGTGTTTTAATAATTATGGTCAGGGTTCCGAAACAGACCACAGTGTATTATCAGCTTTAATTCGTGCTTATGATTTTGAGACAAGTTTTAGCACTACCCGTGAGTGGTCTGAGGTTAAAAATGAGTTGAATAATGGTCGTCCAGTAGTTGTAGCAGGAGACTTTACTGCTAGCGGTCATATTTTGACAGCGATCGGATATAGCTCTAAGGGTTATATTGTTAACGATCCTTGGGGAAATGCTTTAACTGGTTATTCTGATACTGAAGGTACTCGTTTAACTTATCCTTATGATTACATGGATCGAGTTGCAGGTCCTAATGGAGGTGTTTGGGCGCATTTTATTCGGAAAAAGTAGCAATCAGGAGTTAGGAGTCAGGAGGGAAGTAAAGTGGGAATTATCTAGGGATATTCCAGCATTTTATGTCTGCATTGAATGGAATCTGCTTCTGACCCCTCAGTTATCAGTTATCAGTTATCAGTACCTCGGACTAAA
>NZ_CEZPJD010000905.1:0-2947 GCF_983059655.1 Okeania sp. | reverse complement strand
CAGTATATCTTCGTCCATATCCTTCAGCTATATTTGCTGGGATAGAGACAGAACTTCTTCTTATTTGTTGAACCATGCCATATAACTCATCTTTGGGAAAAAGTTTCGTGAGAAAATAGCACTTTTCGGCAATATCCATTCCTTTTTGCCAAATTTTTAAATCTTTAAAATCATTAATATCCGACATTTCAAAAATCATTAATAAGAGAACAGGGAACAGAAAACAGAGAATATAAAGAAGTAGACTTTTATAGTTAATTTTTCAATTTTTTTGTCAAACTAAATAATCATCCTACTTTCTTCAATTAGCAGAGAAATAATAATTTCTATTTTCTTTTCCTTAAATATTCTCCTTGGACATTCTAACTTGGCTTCTAATTTTTAACCATTCCCTATTCCCTATTCCCTGTTCCCTGTTCCCTGTTCCCTAAAAACTAACAATACTTAGATACATCCTCCTGACATTCATCTGCTAAATAAGACAAAGCACGGAAACGTATGCCAACTAATTGATCGTACAGTGGGTTAAGTTTACACATAGCTGGAATGTGGGCGACTTTCTTACCAAAAATTACAATATCTCGCTCAAATGGACATTGAGGGGGAATCATTTTACATACCATGTGAGCCACCTTTGGGTCATGAATATCCCATCCATCCAACCAGTCTTTGATAGGAGCAAGTACAGTTTGATGATGTTCGGGATCGTGAGGAATAATAAAAGTGCCAGTATGTTCTGTTTCTTCAATCCAACTGTCTAAATCATCTTCTCCTGCTTGTTTTTTGGCTTTTTCTAGATTTTTTCTCAATGCATCTAAAGCTTTAACTTTTAGTCCTAAAGCATCACAATATCTATGAAGTATGTCATCTTCAGTAATAGAATAAATTCCATCTGCCAAGGCCACCATGACAGCAGTTCTCATAAAATTTTCTGCTATGGTAGGATTTTCTCCAAGTACCTTAGCTAAATCATCTGGATTAATAGGTTGTAGTTCTGAGATTTCAATTTTAGAAGCAAACTCTTCATGACTAAAATGGTCGAATAAATCTTTCTCTGTCGCATCTAATTCTCCATCAGCATAAGCAACAGTCATTAGTCCTCTTAACCAGGTAGTAGTTTGTTCTTTATTTAGGGGAGATTTTACGATGCTAGTCATGGCTTAACCTCTGATTAATATATATTTTACTGGCTCCTAAAACCAATTATAAATTAGGTTGGTATGAGAGCTATTACTTATATTTTACTTCACTATCTCCAGCCTAAAATCCTCATATTTCTGATTTATGTTAACTTTATTTACTAGGTTTTTAGTAGTCATAGCTACACCACTTTATGCAAAATAATGATTATGTTCTTTCACTATTATCCAAAAGTAAAAATCAAAGTTTCTTCATTGTTTTCTATAAACAAATAATCTAACTTATTTACTGTAAACTTAGATAGAATTATTTTATTAAATACAAAAAATTGTACAAATATACAAATCTCCCTATCAATTTTTCTCTATTTATAATCAATTGACTCTACTTCCTAACAATACAGAGAATGTTTTGATTCCGAATTAAACGGATTTGATATTACAATTATTCTCTTCTACATTATTTAATCACAAAAGTACCCTTGTTTACTAATAAACAACTAAACCAATATAGCCACCTTACTGCTAAAGAACGTAAATTTATTTCATTTCCAGCTCAATTATTACTAGATAAAAATCTGCTCGTTGGTAAAATTCTCGACTTTGGCTGTGGGCTGGGAAATGATGTTAAACTACTACAACAAAAAAATTTTCCAGTCACTGGTTATGACCCTTATTATTTTCCACAATATCCCCAGACAAAATTTGATACTATTCTCTGTTTTTATGTCTTAAATGTTTTATTTGAACAGCCACAAGCTCAAGTTTTGATGGAAGTTTCACAATTATTAAAACCTGGAGGTAAAGCTTATTATGCTGTTAGAAGAGGTTTGAAACGCGAGGGTTTTCGAGAACATTATATACACAAGAAACCAACTTATCAGTGTTTAGTTAATTTACCTTTTAAATCTATTCACACAGATGAGTTATGTGAAATATATGAATATATTCATTATAATCAGCAAAAAAATTCGACAAACAATTGTTTATTCTGTAACCCGCGTAAAAATTTAAAGTTAATAACAGAGTCATCAAAAACTTATGCAATACTTGATGGCTATCCAGTTACAAAAGGGCATACTTTAGTTATACCCAAGCGTCATCTAGCAAATTATTTTGAGCTACCTGTAGATGAACAATTAGAATGTTGGTTAATGGTAAATCAAGTGCAGAAAATTTTAGAGGAAAAGTATAACCCAGATGGATTTAATGTAGGGATAAATGTTAATCATGCCGGAGGACAAAAAATGATGCACACAAATATTCATGTTATTCCTCGGTATCAGGAAAATAGCTTAAGAGTTAAGGGAGGAATGAGATTTGTTGTACCAAAAAAGTAAAGAAAGGAAGAAGGCTCTAGTTATTTAGTAGAGAAGGAAAAATATTGCATTCTCTAATTTTTAAGCTTTTGATATGTTCTAAATTTTCTTTCCACTGCTATAAAATTATGAATTTTTCCATTGCATAATTATGACACTAACTAATTTTTTTAATCTAAAATCAATTAACCAGCATATTGTAAAAAAATGATTTTTTTATTGGGTACTCTGCGCTCCAGAACAACTTTGCTACAACAAATATTAAATGCTCATTCCTATAGCAATATGATTTGAGTTGTGAGATATTGAAAATTTTTAGGGAATAGGGAATAGGGAATAGGGAACAGGGAACAGGGAACAGAGAAGAGGAAAAAAACGTATCATATGAATATAATAATCGCTATATTCTACACTTTTAAGGAACACCTCAATTCTCACAACTCATTCCTGATTGCTATAGATAGCGATCGCTCCTGAAACTAATCTGAT
>NZ_CEZPJD010000904.1:0-2949 GCF_983059655.1 Okeania sp. | reverse complement strand
CCCCCCCGCTGGGTTTAATGCGGATTAGTTGGAAACCTTATGTGAAGCAGGGGCTTCAAGTCAATTTGGGTTTGCCCCCCCCGCTGGGTTTAATGCGGATTAGTTGGAAACCCATCCGTACCTTTCTTTGAATTCCCATTGGAATAATGTCCCCCCCCCCGCTGGGTTTAATGCGGATTAGTTGGAAACAGATTTTCTTTAGCTTTCCTTTCAATCGTCCTTCTACCCCCCCCCGCTCGGGTTAATGCGGATTAATTGGAAATTTTGGGTAGGGGTCTTCCCCTACACCTCCTTAAAAATTATTTGACTGATAACTGATAACTGATAACTGAAATTTCCCCCCCGCTGGGGTTAATGCAGATTAGTTGGAAATTTCCAGAATGACTAAAAAAGTATTCCGAAACAGTTTTGCCCCACCACTGGGGTTAATGCGGATTAGTTGGAAACAATATCCACTCCCCTTTCTCTCTGAAAAATTATTTGACTGATAACTGAAATTTCCCCCTCCCGCTGGGGTTAATACGGATTAGTTGGAAATTTCCAGAATGACTAAAAAAGTATTTGGAAACTTAATGCCGCAACTTATCACTCTATTAACTTGTTATCTGTCAATAGCCATAATTACTTAAGCATTTCTACTGGTCTAAAATTTCTCGTTTTGAGATTATTCACCTTTGCCAAAAATGTAAATATTCTGGATGATATTAACGTAAATACTTGCTTGTAGCTTTATTCAAGACAGAATCTTTTACTTTTAAACACAACATTGGCACAATACTTTATGTACAAAATATGATACCAAATGCCTAAAATAACGCAAGTGCGTGGAATATTTTGTAATAATTTGGGGAAAATCGGAACTTGTTTGATTAAAATAAATAATTTTAATTACTGATGTGATAAGTTAAATCTATAGTTTTCCCTTCTTGTCTAATTTTGAGTTTGAAACTACTTTTGGATGATTGGCGATCGCATTCCTGACAAAAAGGAGAAAATTAAAGATACCTTTAGGGGTTCTATAGAACCCATTTGGGATCTATTTTTTTATACATGATGGGGGTGGGAAGTGTGGGAAGTGTGTGGAGGGTGGGGAGATGGGGGTATTTTTCTACCTTTTTTCCCTATTTTATTTCTTAATCTCCTGACTTCTGACTCCTGAGCCAAAAACTTGCAACTTTGCCAAGATACCAAATGGCTTCTATAGAGATGTTTCTCTTTCATAGAGATGTTTTTTGTCTAAAACATACTAATGCAGGACAGCAGAAATAACTGGTTACAAAATCCTAAAAAAATTACAAATTAATACTTTTGACTTTTAACTTTTAACTTCCGCGTAGCGGCACTAACTCAACTGCACAACCGCCTGCTCATTCAACAAAATTTCATTAGTCAATAAATCTTCTACTGTTATTCTGAGAAATCTAGATTCATCCACCCAAAACAACACCTTAATTCGATCGCTTCCAGGATTTCCAGGAGGAGTTAATTCAGCAATACTACGACCTCCATCTCGGTCATTTAAAGGTTTTACTACAGTTTGCTCTCCAGATATTTTGCGAGTAATTAGGCGATCGCCATCGAAATAAACTTCTGTACCACCAGACTCAGCACCCAATTCTCCCAAAATTAATTCAATACTTGGTTGACTATTCACCGAAGCACCCAAAACCAACTCTACAGGATTACTCATTGGATATGGTTGACCAGATTTAATTAAAGGATGCCAACTATGAGCATTTTTCCTTCTATCCCAATAACGGATACCATAACTGTGATACAAAAAATCCTTAACTTCAACCCCTTGAGTTAATTGTAATGCTCCCTGAGAAATTGCTTCAAAAGGTTTTTCACAACGAATTTTTGCAGCATCAAAATATTCCTTTACCCACCTCTGTACCGCCGGAATTTGTACCGTACCTCCCACCAACAAAACAGCATCAATTTCCGATAAATCTATTCCTTGCCTTTTTGCCTGAAGTAAAACCTGATTCATAGATTCATCAAGACTCACAAAAAATCCCTTTTCTCTGAGAATTTCCTCAAAGCCATCTCGCCCTAATTCCAATTCATAACTTTCTAAATTTTCATCATCAAAATAAACTTCCGTTGCCTGCTGTTGTAAAGACAATTGAATCTTTAACTTTTCTGCCAAACGAGTAGTTAAAGGAGTCTTTTCAATACCCTGATTTTTGACAAAATAATCTACCAACCAATTATCAATATCAGACCCCCCTAAATTCTGTCCTGCTTTTGCTAAAACTCTGGCCGTTTTTGCCTTTTGATTTGAACTTTTACCAAACGACTTTTCACCCCATTTCAAAATAAAACCCAAAGGTTGTTTCTGTGCCGAATTATCCAACCTTACCAAAGATAAATCTAAAGTTCCCCCACCAAAATCAACCACTAATAAAATTTCTGCCTCTTTCATTCCATAACCTAAAGCAGCAGCAGTAGGTTCATCAATCATTCTTACTTGTTCAACTTCTAAAGACTGACAAACTTCCCCCAACCAATTACGATAAGCCTCAAAACTATCAACTGGAACAGTAAAAATTAAAGATTCTACTGGCAAAGGAACATTCCGAATACCAGCTACAATTTGTTGTAAAAATAACTTTCCTACCTGTTCAAAAGAGACCACCTGACCATCAAGCTCAGGCAAAAATCCTTTAATATCTGAGCCAATACCCCGTTTAAAATTCCGAAAGAAACGAGAATCTGTATTTACATCGTAACCCCTATCTCTAACTTGCTGACCTATTACTACCTTCTTTTCAGCAGCATTCTCTACATAAACCAAGCTAGGAATTAGAGGTGGATTTTGTCCAGAAATAATTGACAAACCTGGTAACTTAACAATTTCAGGCTGTTGAGTTGTTTGATTCCAACGGGATATTACCGTATTACTTGTTCCGAAGTCTATAGCTATAGTCATTTAGTTATCTAATT
>NZ_CEZPJD010000903.1:0-2952 GCF_983059655.1 Okeania sp. | reverse complement strand
AATCGATCAAGAGAATAAATTTTTTTCTTATTTGTCAATCCTCTCTCTTTTAGGGATATGAATGGCTATATGTTTATGGTTTTGTTAAGGCTAAAACTAGGAGAAACAAGCATGGTATTTAATCCCAAGAGTCAATACATTATGGTTGAATGTTGTTTACAAACAATTTGCTGAGGATGTAGGAATTTCTGACAAAAAAAAATTTTATTAATTGAGGATAATGATGGATGGCATAGGAGTCAAAAATGTCAAATTCCAGAAGGAATAGAAATAGAAATTCTACCACCATATTCGCCCCTATTTACAAGCAGCAGAACGCTTATGGAAATTGGTGGATGAGCTATGAGTAAATCAGTGTTTTGACACTATTGATTGATGAGTTAGAAGAGATTTTAATAAAAAGATGTAATGTGCTGACTGAAATGAAAACAGAAATTAAAAATTTAACTAATTATCACTGGCTAAACTTCACCTAAATATAATGGGGTTTTGAAAACCGGATTTGGTATAATATTATCTAAGGTTAACTACTGAATTATAATTATCTAATATCCGATTGAATACTTATAAATTAATAGGGATCAAACTCTGTGCCACTGAAGCGAAAAAAAAACTTTCTTCTACTCTATGCTTATTTACTTTCTTTATACACCCTGAACCCTTAATATATTTCTATTCAACCGGATAAGAGCGTACTAATTATTATTAGTATTGTCGCTAATTGTATGTTTTATTTTTGGGAATTTATTAGTTTCAATTTCAGAGATTTGAAACTTCATGCACTATAGTAGTTTTAAACAAACTGACAATTTTTATTGATTTTATTGAAA
Organism: Okeania sp.; assembly: GCF_983059655.1. Taxonomy (NCBI): domain Bacteria; kingdom Bacillati; phylum Cyanobacteriota; class Cyanophyceae; order Oscillatoriales; family Microcoleaceae; genus Okeania; species Okeania sp. The sequence goes on along the minus strand of NZ_CEZPJD010000903.1, from coordinate 2,122 downwards.
TAGTTAAATCAATTTCAGGTTGATAAGGTACAACTGTTTTGATTATCGATTCTATATTTCCAAAACCTAGAACTTCATCTGTCATCAGTATCATAATTATTGTATTGTTTCAAGTGATAAATATTTCAGTTTAGAGTTTAAATTTAAGCAAATTTATTAGTGTAATTTTTGCATGCAAGATTTATCAATCTGATACAACCTTTTCTTAAAGTAGGTATATATTTATTTTCAGATATTTCTACTTTAGTAATTCCTAACTCTACAATCATAGCTATAATTTCAGAATGTTTGAAAGGTTTACTAAGATAACCATCTGCACCATATTTCATTGCTTCGTGGTAGTCGCTTTCATCATTCTTGCTAGTGCAAAAAATGACAGGAATCTTCTGTACTTGAGGATCGGACTTAATTTGAGTACATACAGCATAGCCATTTAATTTTGGTATCATAATGTCTAGAAGCACTATATCGGGTTTTTCACAATAAATTTTTTCTATGGCTTCGACACCATCATTAGCTTCTATTACTTTTAATCCTAGTTGTATAAGAGAATAAGAAATAATCTTCTTATGCATAGGATTATCTTCTACCAACAAAATTCTTTTCTTGAACATTTTTCTACAATTATCCTTATTGTGTATATGTCTACATATAGAAAAGTTGTTTGTTTATATAGCTGCTCTATATCAGTAAGTAAATGGGAAAATTTACAAGTGTCTGAAGCAACTATAAGGGAGTGTAAGGTTTGCGCAGCATTCCGCAAGGAAGACAATCTCAAGAGTATGAGATGCATCAAAATTTCGTTACATAGTTTAGATTTATTTATGTCTATACTTTTTTAGTAATGTTATAATATTAAACATAAATGTATTAACTAAAAAGTGATAATTTGATTGTAATTATGTGACTAAAGTCACATAATATTAGTGACTACAAATTATCTATAGATGTTTATTAAAAATCATGCTACAAAAAACAAATCTGAATTTTATACCTGGAAGGAGTTTGATTTTGCCTATCCATAAGCAATTAGAACTTCTGCCTTTCCATTTGTCATGCTGCGCAAACAGCTCCCGCTGTTTTCTGTTTTCTTCAATCTTTTAACTTATTTATATTAACTATAACTATATATTATTAGTAATTAACTCAAAGAAACAGGGAACTTTTTAGAGAGAAAATTTTTCAACTCAATCATTAGGTCTTCATTATTTCTGCGAGCTTCCCAAATTCCAGAAGTATATCTATCTATTTGCCATTTTCCTTGCATAAAATTTTCATCTTCAGCAATAGTTCCAACATAATAAATAATGTATTTTGAATTTGTAATATAAAGCTTTGTAAAACTAATTGTGCGCCCAATAACTTCACCCTTTAATACAGCTTCTCCTAAATAACTATCATCTAATATATTTCCACTCAAAGTATTACCACCTTGAATCAAAGTAGCTTCAAATCTTGTAGGATTTCCCTGTTGCCAATAAGTACCTAACCAACTTCCACTTAAATTTACCATTAGAGTTAATTTTTTATATCAATACAAAATTTGACACTTTGAAATTTGAAGGAGTAGTCATTTCAGTTATTAGTTAGTAATTAATATCATCTCCGGATAATTAATGATAAAAAAGCTTTTATCTTAAAACTTTCTCCTTTCCTTCTGCTTTCTGCCTTACTTTATCCAAAGTGTTAAGTATTTAACCGGACATGATATAGCAACGTGTGCTGGCATATTTACAAATTACAATAACTGTCCAATAACTAAAAGTCTTAATATTATTGGTTTTTGATTCCCCCTGTTGCCTGTTGCCTACGTACAGGGCTATGACAGTACCTCTTGCAATATGTAGCCAATAAAATACTGAATTTTCTTTTTTTTATCTTTTCTTTTACCGAATAATTCAATAATTCAATAATTCAGGTTTAAAGCCTCCCCTTGAAAGGGGCAAAAAATAAATTTTCTCCTTTTATTCAATCCTCTTCCTTTTAGGGAGAGGTAATTATCAATTATCCATTATCCATTATTGAAGGGTTTAATACCCCACCGTCACTTGCGGTGTTTAAAATTGCTTGGGGTTATACAGCGCTTTTCATTTGAGTAGACCACAAAATTATTTTTGGCACT
>NZ_CEZPJD010000902.1:0-2955 GCF_983059655.1 Okeania sp. | reverse complement strand
TATCAAAAATTAAAAGCAATAGCTGATGGCTGATAGCTGACGGCTGAATGCTTACTCCTCAAGTGAGAGACAAAAGCTCTATATATTATGTAAATTATGATGTAAAAATTAACTAAATTCCGAAATAAATCAAGGAGTAATTGACAGTAAAATTGTCATAATTTTTTGAAATAAGTTTAGTCAATATTTAGCTAAACTCTTGCTCTGTAGTTATGGATAGAACTTCCATATATACGAGGGACAAAATGAGCGAAAAATTATCAGAATGGAAAGAAAAAAATTAGAGATATTTTGGTGTCCAACTTACTAACCCAAGCACAACTTAATCGAAATTATTTGGCAATTTATTAAGTATAAGTGAATTAAAGTTAATGAAACTCGATAACTGTCCAAGCTTTCTTAACTATCTCAAAAAAGTGCTGGAGAAAAATTGTCAAAAATATTTAATTAATTTTGTGTAGATGCTTACTAATATTGAGTTATGGAATATCTTTTTGTGTAACTCTGCAGTAGAAACAACCGAATATGAATAATTAACCTTCTTCCTTCTCTGTTAGATAACTAATATCATGTCCGGATAATTAGTGATAAAAAAACTTTCTCTTTTTCCTCCTATTTATTCTTTCTTCGCTCCTGACTCCTGACTTCTGAATCTTGACTCCTGACTCATCTATCATTATTCTGATTGATAAATAAATTTCCCGGTTAGCACAATAAACTCTTGTAATAGGCAAGTAGACTCTATAGTTAATTCAGGTAGAATTTTTCTCCTCCACAGAAATAAAAAACTACACCTGTACTTAAATGGAATCTGCTCCAATAAAAACTAATATATATAGATAAATAGGCAAAATATGCGTATTTCTAAAACAGCCGTCTTAACCCTTGCTGCTCTCAGTTCCCAAAATTTAACTGCTGAAGCAAAAGCTAGTCCTAATATTAATTCCTACTCTCAGATAAATACACAAGAAACTAGCAATTTTACTGACTCTACTAATATTAGTAGTTTACCATCTACTCAATTAATGAGTCGTCCAGAAATTTTACTTAGTAAACCGCTTAACACTCCTAAAATTGTAGCTGCTTTATCAACTCCGAATATCCATCAAATTCGAGAGATTTTAAATGAGAGTTGGCTGGGAAAAATAGTAGAATTTACTGCTAAAAATAGTTCTCAATTCCCACAGGTTACTTCTCAAATTTCTTTACAAACAGATGGAGAAAATGAAGTTAGTCTCAACCTCAATCCTACTATCACTATATTGAATACTTTATTGTTAGTTGCAACTTTATTCCCTCCTGTAACTATTGGCTTTTTTTGGTTAGTCAGAAGGTTGATAATTAAAGAATTGATTAGCGAAGTTAATCAGCGGTTAAAAAAGATCGGTGAATTAGAATTAAATTTGAATAAATCTCAAACATTAGTTACGGAATTAGAAGGTCATATAGTAGCTGCCAAAAAATCTATTGAGTTTATTGATCAAGAAGCGAAGATTTCAAAATCTTCTGTTGAGCAAATAGAAACTTTGAAGTCTCAGTTTTTGATGCAGCTACAAGTTATTACTTCTGAAGCTCAAGAAGCAAAATATCAGGCAATTCAAGAAATTAATTCCTCTGTAAATTCAGAAATTAAATCTATTGAAAATACTCAAAAATCAAAAGATTCTGACAAACAAATTACTACAGTTGCTGATGATTATTTAAAACCAGGGGAAAAATTATTTTCTGAGGGTAAGTATAATCAAGCTTTAGCAATTTTTGAAAAAGCGATTTCTCTTAATTCTGATTTAAGTGAAGCTTGGTTTAGTAGAGGTAATGTCTTTGTGAAATTGCAGCGCCATGCTGAAGCATTGACTTCTTACGACAAGGCTATTTCTCTTGATTCTAATAAATTTGAATATTGGTTTAATCGTGGCAATGTTTTGGTAAGAATGCAAAGTTATACTGAGGCACTAGCTTCTTATGATAAAGCTCTTTCTTTTAAGCCAGATAATGTCACTATTTGGCTAAATAAAGGTATTTTACTCAGAAAATTACAACGATATAATGAAGCACTTATTGCTTATGAACAAGCTCTGTTAGTTCAACCTAAAAATGTTGATGTTTTACATAACTTAGGCGCTGTACTTGGAAAATTGCAGCGTTATGAAGAGGCACTCTCTGCTTTTGATAAGGTATTACAAATTCAGCCAAATAAATATGAAGTTTGGTATAATCGAGGTAATTTTTTAGGAAAATTACAATCTTTTGCTGAGGCAATTGATTCTTATAATCGAGCATTGGAAATTCAACCAGAAAAATATGAAATTTGGTACAACAAGGGTGCTTTATTATGGCAATTAGAAAGATATGAACAAGCAGTTAATTCTTACGATATAGCTATTAAATTGATGCCAGATGATTATGAAGTTTGGCATAATCGAGGGGTGGCTTTAAATGCTTTAGAAAGATATGAAGAAGCAGTTTCTTCATTTGAACGGGCTATTGAAATTAAGCCCCAATGTTATCAAGCATTTCTGGGTAAAGCAGAAGCATTATTGAAGTTAGAAAAGTATGAGGAAGCTCTTAGTTGTTGTAATTATGCTCTTTCTATTAAAAAGAATAGTCCTGAAGCCTGGGAAAAAAAAGGTATTGTTTTGGAAAAACTCAAATCTTATAAAGAAGCTTTGGTTTGTTACGAGAATGCCCTTGCTATTAATCCAGATGACTCAGAATGTCAGCGTAAACGAAATGTATTAATGTCAGAATTACAAGGGGAAAAAGTTTTAATTGGAAAAAATCAACTATTATCACAAGGCAATTCAGATTTAAGTAGTCATCAAGATAGAAAACTTAGTAACAGCAAAAAAGTTCATCCTCTTGCTGTACTAAATGGTAAGAAAGTTAAGACAGATAACTAGATTATTAGGGTGCATCTCAATTTTGAATAAAGCCAAAAAGAAGCTCAAAAAAAAA
>NZ_CEZPJD010000901.1:0-2966 GCF_983059655.1 Okeania sp. | reverse complement strand
AAAGAGAATGCGCACTCCATTTAAGTAAATTCTTATTAAGAGTAAGATATATTTTTTAACTTTATAATTTTTAACAATCGCAATATAAAGAAATACTAAAAAAAGAAGGATGTATCAATTTTGTCGCTATACGGTTTGATACTCAATGGTTTCTCAAGCCACTAGAAAAATCCTATTACTATATAGTTTAAATATGAGTATTTACCGAGACTTTTATGAAGAAGTGATGAAGGTTTACAGCAATTTTCATGAAGATTCAATGAAGATTCCCGGAAAAAGCATTTTTCCTCTTGCAGTTTCCGGAAAAAGCAAAATAAGATAATCACATCAAGCAAATTTTATGGAGTTCTATCTAGCTATGTTAAAAAATACTTTATTCGCTGCTGCTGCCACTATCACTATAGTTGCATCCTCCTCTCTACCTGCTGCTGCTAGTGGTGGTTTGCCTGGTGCTTCTGTTAGTGTACCAGAGCCTTCAACTATTTTAGGTACTCTCGTTGTTAGTGGTATCGGCTTATTGACTACCAAGAAAAAAGGCGCAGAGTCTAACGAAGAGCAAAAGTAAGCTTTGGTTTAAGGATAGGGTTTTTTACTAAATATTAAGAAATAATCTCCCCTGAGAAACTAATTCCCGTTTAGGGGAGAAAATTTTTCTTATCATACCAAATTGGGTGATTATTAGGATATTTTTTCAATAGCTAAATCTATCTCAGTCAACATTTCTACTTTTTTCAATACTTTGGTTACCTATCAAGGATTTAGCATCAAACTTCCTTTCTTAAGCTACACCCTAATTACCAGTGTTTCCGCAAAATTTGAAGAATTAGCTACTACATAACCTAATTTTTTAATTCATTAAAGCCTAGAAAATAGTTTGAGGAATTAAACTATATAACTTTGGGTAGGCAACAGTTTCTTATTGTCAAAGGATTTTGGCAACAGGAATAGTATGAATATGGAAGACTTACAATACTGATTAAGGTGTCTATTTATCTGGTTATATAGATATTCACTAAAAGATATAGCAATCAGGAATGATTTATGAGAAATTTATTCTGCATTTTCTTATAAATCTAACTAAGAAATCTTCCCATCAGTGTTTCAAATATAGTTCGTGATATTATGTCCGCTTTGATGCTTGTTATTGCGAACGAAGTGAAGTTATCCCAGAAACCTTGGAATTTGCAATGTAAGCATTTCCTGCGGAATGCTGTGCAAACAGCTACTAGCTGTCAGCTAGCCTCCGGAAGAGGAACTGCGTTAACAGCAATAAGACCATGCTTTTCAGGAAGGAGTGTCAATGAATATAGAGTTTAAAAACTTTTGCAGTAAGATTTAATTCTGCCTCAGTTAATACAGCTTTTAACCAACACCAAAAGCAACAGCTAAAACGCTGACTGCTGAATGCTTACCTTGCAATTGCTCCGTTCCATCCGCAATAAAATGTTATAGGTTATCTAGCGGATATCAATACAACAGATTTCAGAACTCTTGATTAGACATTTACCCAGATAAAAGATTTATTCTCCCTTATATTTTTCAGGAGAAATCTTTTTGGTGTGTCTACTTTTAGAGTCAACATTCGATTGCTAATGACGAAAATATAAATATTAATGCTACTACAACTACATAGGAATAATAAAAATGACTAATTTGAGCGACATCAGTACTCTACTACCAAATCAGGTTACAGTCACCAGTTCTATACTTCCTAATCTTTCGGCTGGGGGACCTGGAGTCGGCGATCCTAGTTACTTTGACCTGGAGATTACGGATGCAAATGGTATACTAGACGGATCTTTTGATGCCTTTTGTATCGACACCGATCTTCCTTTAGGTTTTAATGCCTTTGATCTTGACAATGATGGAGTTTACGGCGAAACAAATATTAATGTGCCTGGTCTAGGTGGAAGATTTGATGAGGGTGATAGTGATCCTTTCACCGCCAGTGTTTACTCAAGCTACGATCCTGCTGTCCTCAGCGATGGGTTAGGGGGAATTATTGAGAATCCTGAAAATCTAGACCTCGTGAACTGGATTCTCAACAATACAGGTACAGGTAATGCTTTAGAAAATTATACAACTGGTGAAATTCAGCTTGCTATTTGGCAGCTAATGGATGACGATCCTCCTACTGCTGATGATATAACTGGACTAGAAGTATTTTTCAATGGGTTTGACCAAGCCAATGTCGATGAAATTAAAGCTTTAGCTCAAGCAGAAGGAGAAGGGTTTGAGCCTCACGAAGCAGGTGAAAAACTGGCTGTTATCCTTGTACCCGATAATGATGGTGATGGAGTTCCAGACGGTCAAATCATCGTTACTACTGTGGAGTTATCTAAATTAGGAGACTTTGTTTTTGAAGACAAAGATGCCGACGGTATTCAGGACGATGGTGAAGTAGGCATAGAAGGCGCAACAGTTAATCTCCTTGCCGATCTTGATGGTGATGGTGAAATTGAAAGTGGTGAAGTAGTAGATACCACTACCACTGATGAAAATGGTAATTATGGGTTCGCAGTATTACCTGGTGATTACAAAGTTGAATTTGAGACTCCCGATGGTTTTGACATGGCCAGTCCAGCAAATCAGGGAAGTGATGATGCCAAAGATTCTGATGGTCCTATTTCTGATGTAATTACCCTCGACCCTGGAGAAAATGACCCCACTATTGATGCGGGATTTTTCAAAAAAGCTAGCTTAGGGGACAAAGTATTTGAAGATACCAACGGCAATGGTATTCAAGACGATGGAGAACCAGGAGTAGCAGGAGTAACAGTAACTCTCACAGGTGGGGGAGAAGATGGTGTAATTGGTACAGCAGACGACACCACAGAAACAACTACCACCGATGCAAATGGAATGTATGAATTCACCGACCTTAACCCTGGTGAAGAGTATAAAGTTACCTTTGAAGAGTCTACCTTACCCGATGGATTTGAATTTACAGCTCAAGACCAAGGTGG
>NZ_CEZPJD010000900.1:0-2968 GCF_983059655.1 Okeania sp. | reverse complement strand
AATATGTTCAAACTGTGGGCATCAACAGAAAATGCCGTTGCACTTGAGAACTTATAAATGCAGTCAATGCGGTTTTGAAACTGACAGAGATTTTAATGCTGCTGTCAACCTGAAAAACTATGTGTATCAGTAGCTTGAGTTCCAAGCGAATTTAAGCCTGTGGAGAAGATAAGTTACAGACTGCGGTCAGTGGTCTTCAGTGTTTGCGCAGCATTGCGTCAGCAAAACAGGAAGCTAGCTCCAAAGCTCATGCAATCATTCATGGGTAAGTTTGGGTAAGTTTAGTAGAACGGAACATGACATAACATGAAAAAAGGAAGGAGAATTCAGTAGATACAATCTAACTCTTTCCTTCCGATTAAATAAAATAATACACAAACCTAAATGTCTTAAATCAAAGCCGATAAATAATCATAATTAGTCAAATATTAATTTCAGTCTTAAAGTACATCTGTATTCCATTTCTACCGAATACTTTGCCTGAGTAGAAAATCTGCTGATAGCAGAAGGAAGAAGGAGAGATAGAAGGAGCGAAAAATATTGCATTGTCTTAGTTTTAAGCTTTTGATATTTCCGCTCCCTTTCCTTCCACTGCTATATAATTTAACTTTGGCGGTGGCGACGCAGAGCAGCAATACCACTTCCGATAGCAGCAATTAAACCAAGGACTGAAGATGGTTCAGGCACACACGTAGCTATCACTTCTTCAGGAGAGGTAGGAATGCCACCAGGGTTGTCGAGAGTCCGCACTCCGAAACGTTCCTCAAGCTCTAGTTCCTTCTGATTTTCAGCTTCAGCAGCAGCTAGAGATTCGCTCATCTGCTCGCGTCTTTCCTGTGCAATTGCTTCGTCACGAACTTGAGCTATTTGTGTTTCAATTTCTACGAGCAGTTCATCTTTTTGGTTGATTTGCTCTTGTTTCTGTGCTAAACTGTTATTCCTGTTGTTCAATGCCTGGTTGCGACTATTGATATCTTCTTGCTTGGCAATAAGTTCGTTGTCACGGGCAATTTCATTATTCTCTTGTTCTTGATTTCGCTCTTTGCGGGCATTGTTAAACAGTCTTGATTCAGCTTCAAGACGTCTATATTCGCTAGCAACTGTTTTCGGTGCGCCCTCTTCAGCCACAACATGGGTAGTGTAACCGCTAATATTACCATCTTCACCATAAACTGGAACCTCTACAGTTACCTCATCGGGACCATAAACCTCTTGATTGCCATTATCATCAAATATTGGGCTATCGCTGTTTTTAGCATCTGCTCTCAAGACATTCTTGAAATATCGGTCAGCTCCATTAAAAAGACTATCTAGAGACTCTTGGGAGTTGTCAATTTCATTGATGAGTGCTTGGGTACGAGCAATATCGGTTTCGTAGAAGGCACGGCGATCATCTTTCTGGAGGTCATTGAGGCCGTTATCAGTGTCAATAGCTGCCAGTTCCTGTTCTGCATTAGCTTCAACTGCTTCAAGTCGCTCACGCAGGTCGTTGGTTGCGTAGAAATTCTCTAGATTATCCTCCAGTTGTGGCTTGAGAGCTGATGTCCGAAGTTATTCATACCTACACCTTTAGCTGCTACGTTCTGATATACACCTAGCCCTGCATTAGCTCCAGAATCTGAACTACCAGAGAAGTGAATACCGTAGAGATTTCCAGCTTCCATAGAGTTTTGGAAGTTGTCACCACCTGGAGTAAAGAATAAGTCACCGTGGAAAATTGGATTGACGTTGCGGTCGTAACCTGCACCTGTTCCGGGTAAGTTACTGCCAATGGCAACGAAGACTTCATTACCGTTTTGGAAAACTCCCATTCCAGTAATATCATAGGTGCTGCCGTCAGTCATGTCTCCAATAGCATCTTGGCTGTATTGCCATCCATTATGAGAGTCCAAGAATAATGCTGTTCCATCATTATTACATTCTAGAAACAGGCTAAACATTCCACTTGTAAGACCTATACCTTGTGCGCTTTGTCCTGCTCCATTTAATAGTAAGGCAGCGATCGCTAAACTGGTAGTAGTTGTATAAACTTGTTTCATAATTTAAGATTTTTGAATAATTTCTTTTCTTTACTGTTCTCAGTATATTAAGAAAAATGTAAATTATTTATCCTCCAATCGGGTGAATTATACTTCCCCCAATCAGGCTAATTAATGTATGATTAAGTATTCACAACAGTTTTAGCTTTTATTTAGCTTGTGTTAACTTTAGTATAAATACTGTATTTTTAGTATTTTTTTATACAATAAATTTATATCATATTTGAAATTCTTTCAAAGAATGCATTAGTTGACAAAAAAATAAGGTCTCATATAAAATCCGGTTATACAGTGTATGTTTATAACTCTATAATTACTTCAGTTTCCCCATCTCTCCCAACTTTATAATAACTACTCAACCAGATTTGATATGAGTTGGTATACTGCTCTTAAAAAATTTCCACAGCCTAAATTATGACTTTTGACTTTTGACTTTCCTTGTCATACGATAATTAATTATCCGGATTCTATATAAGTCCTGTTTTTATTACTATCAGGAGAACTTTAATAGTGGTATTTTGATAATGCACGAAAGTGTCTTTGCCTAAATCCTGATATTATGAATATTTATTACCAAAAAATGAGGTCCAAAGCCTCCTCTTTTAAGGAGATGAAAAGCGGTCGTTTGCTTTGCAACGCTGGCGCGAAAAGCCGAGCTTCCCGTAGGGTGGGATGGCTCCGAAACCTGCGCCATATCCATGAGACCAAGAGAATATTCACTTCAGTACTTCAAGCCTCCAGCTTGAGTGTGGTCGGTACTGATAACTGATAACTGATAACTGATAACTGAAATGACAGATGGATACAAAACGAAGTGCGGACTCTATCAAGCTAGATTTTATTTTAGAAACTATCAACCGCAAGTTACTAGAAACCAAAAATCCTCCTTTAAATACCGCAGAAATTATGCTTCTCCGAGGTATTTGGGA
>NZ_CEZPJD010000899.1:0-2970 GCF_983059655.1 Okeania sp. | reverse complement strand
TCAATTAATATAACAGAAGAATATGCTACGCTAATAAATCAATAGTATTACAATCAAATTAAGTGATTATAATTGTTCCGAAGTTTATATGAAGTTTATATGAAGAAACCGCGCTCGAGTGAGGTAGTGTCTATAGCTGAACTAGGGGGTTAAAATTTCAATGAATTCATCACAAACTGGCCAAATCAAATAATTCTCATAGAAATATATGGCCTTAAGCCAGACTACCACAATGTTTCTGAAATCACTATTCCCCCGTATTAAGGTGAGCAGACATATACCTCTACGAGCTATTCTAATAGTACCATTTGTGGTTCAGATTTTTGGGGCTGTAGGTTTGACAGGATGGCTATCTCTACGTAATGGCCAGGAAGCTGTTAATGAAGTAACAACTCAATTAAGAAATGAAGTCAGCACTCGTATTCAAGAAAGATTAAAAGATTATTTAGAAGCACCAAAGGTTATTGCTCAAATTAATTGGGATGCTATTAATTTAGGTCATTTGAACATTCAGGATACGGCCAGTTTAACCCAGCAATTTTGGCGACAAAGATTTTTGTTTGATTCTGTTAATGTTTCTGCTATTTATTTTGGTAGTGCCCAAGCAGAATTTATTGGTTTGGGATTTCAAAATAATAATCAATGGCAAATTGGTAGAGCAGGTAAATCTACGAAAGGTAAATTTCATAGTCTTAGTATTGATAATCAAGGAAAATCTACAGAATTATTAGAAATTGGCAAAGATTATGACCCCAGAATTAGACCTTGGTATAAAAGTGCAGTTGAGGCAAAAAAACCAACCTGGAGTGATATTTATGCTGACTTTAAAGAATTAAGATTGAAAGTAACTTTGGTTCAACCTGTTTATCAAGATAATAATAAATTAATAGGAGTAGTTGGAGTTGATTTTGTTCTTTCTCACATCAGAGAATTTCTCCAAAGTTTAAAAATAGGTAAATCAGGACAAACTTTTATCATCGAACGCTCTGGATTTTTAGTGGCTTCTTCTACTGCTCAAAAACCATTTAGCTTAAAAGATGAAGAAGTCACAAGAATCAAAGCTGAAAATGTTAATAATTCTCTAATTAGTGTCACAGCAAATTATTTAATCAAATATTTTGGTGACTTTAGTAAAATCAATAAATCTCAGCAATTGGAATTTATACTCAATGGCAAGCGACAATTTTTACAAGTAGTGCCTTTTTCTGATGGTGAAAATTTAGACTGGCTAATTGTAGTTGTGGTTCCAGAAGAAGATTTTATGGAGAAAATTAATGTTAATACTCGTACCACAATTAAGCTGTGTTTAATAGCTTTATTTGTAGCAACAGTAATCGGGGTTTTGACTTCTCGTTGGATTAGTTATCCTGTTAAGTGTTTAAGTGCTGCTAGTAGAGAAATTGCTAGTGGAAAGTTCGATCAAATAGTTGAAATAAAAGCAGTAAATGAGCTAGAAATTTTAGCAGAATCTTTTAATTTAATGGCGCGAAAATTGCAGCAATCATTTGCTAATTTAGAAAAAACAAATGCTGAACTAGAACAACGAGTAGAAGAAAGAACAGCAGCGCTGCGTCAGTCAGAAGAAAAATTTGCTTTAGCTTTTAAGGCAAGTCCAGATGTAATTACTATTAGCAAACTTGCAGATAGTAAGATAATTGAAGTTAATGATAGTTTTCTGGAAATCACAGGTTATAGTCGCGAAGAAGTGATTGGTAAAACAGGAACAGAATTAAGTTTATGGGTAAATCTTGAAGAGCGAAGTAATATTTATAAAATATTAGAAGCTCATGGCAGAATTTATAATCAAGAAATTAGCTTGAGGCTAAAGTCAGGACGTATTAGAATTGGTTTATTATCAGGAGAAGTTATTTTTCTTGATAGGCAACTTTGTTTACTTTCAATAGTTAATGATATTACAGAACGTAAGGAAGCAGCAGAAGCATTACGAAAGGCTGAAGCAAAATATCGTAGTATATTTGAAAATTCAATTGAGGGTATTTTTCAAACTACACCTGATGGTTTTTTCTTAAGTGCTAATCCTGCTTTGGCCAAAATGTATGGTTATTCTAATTGTTCAGAATTAATTGCTAATATTAGGAATATTGCACAACAGCTATATGTTAATCCTAATCGTCGGCAAGAATTTATTAATAGTATCAATAAATATGGGGAAGTATCAAATTTTGAATCAGAGATTTATTGTTATGATGGTAGTATTATTTGGATGTCTGAAAAAGCTCGTGCTGTACGGGATGCTAATGGAGAAATTCTTTACTATGAAGGTACTGTAGAAGATATTACACTTCGCAAACAAGCAGAAGCAGCATTACGCGCAGAACAAGAAAAGTCAGAGCGCCTACTAATGAATATTTTACCTGAACCTATTGCATTTAAATTAAAACAGGATACCAGTGCCATAGCTGATTATTTTGAAAAAGCTACAATTTTATTTTCTGATATAGTTGGTTTTACTCCTATTGCTGCAAGGGTTTCCCCAATAGAATTAGTTAATCTGCTCAATGAAATTTTTTCTAAATTTGACTATCTAGCTGAATTATATGGTTTAGAAAAAATTAAGACTATTGGCGATGCTTATATGGTGGCAGGTGGGTTGCCAGTACCCCAAGAAAATCATGCAGAAGCGATCGCTAATATGGCATTAGATATGCAGCAAGAAGTTGATAGGTTTCAAACAGATATGGGCGATAAGTTTCAAATTAGAATTGGTATTAATACTGGGCCAGTAGTGGCGGGTGTAATTGGTACAAAGAAATTTATTTATGATTTGTGGGGAGATGCTGTGAATGTAGCTTCGAGAATGGAGTCTTCTGGAAAAGCTGGAAAAATTCAAGTTACAGCTACTACTTATGAACTATTAAAAGATAAATATATTTTTCACGAAAGAGGTTTAACTTCAGTTAAAGGTAGAGGTAAAATGCTCACCTATTGGTTGTTAGGAAAAAAGTAATT
>NZ_CEZPJD010000898.1:0-2978 GCF_983059655.1 Okeania sp. | reverse complement strand
CTACAACTTTACTCAGAGTAAATTTACTATACGGCATAATGGAAGTGGGGGAGTAGGGGAGTGGGGGAGTGAGGGAGTGAGGGAGTGGGGGAAGAAAAGTAAACAATAAATAGCACTTAGTAACTAATTTACTCTAAAAGTAGGTTATTTAGGATTACCTATAAATTGCAAATTACTCATCCACTAATTAAAGATTTTAGCTTTTCAAGTTTAGACAAATATTTATATTATCATTGCATTTTCTTAGCAAGTTTAGCACAATTTTCCTAGAAATTATTGCTTTGGATTAGTTTGTTTAAAGCTATTATTTTTTTGACAAATATCAAAACATATGGTAATTAAATATAAAAATCTAGAGGTAATGACTAATGAAAATTGCGTTTTTAGGAACAGGTTTAATGGGTCTACAAATGGCTCAAAAATTGTTAGAAGCTAATCATGTTGTAACTGCTTATAATCGTACTCAATCAAAATTAGAACCTTTACAAAAAATAGGGGCTAAAATTGCTAATTCTCCCGCAGAAGCTATTCAAAATTCTGAATGTTTAATTTTGATGTTGACTAATACTGAAGCTATTCAAAATGTACTTTTATCTGATAGCTCAAAAGCGGAATTATCGGGTCGAACAGTAATTCAAATGGGAACTATTTCCCCCACTGAAAGTAAAGAAATTAGAGATGAAGTTGTTGCTTGTGGTGGTGAATATTTAGAAGCTCCTGTTTTGGGCAGTATTCCTCAAGTAAAATCTGGTAGTTTAATTGTTATGGTGGGAGCTTCATCAGAACAATATGAAAAATGGTGTGGTTTATTAAAGATATTTAGTCGTGAGCCATTACATATTGGTGCGGTAGGTAGTGGTGCTGCAATTAAGTTGGCAATGAATCAATTAATTGGTTCTTTAACAACTGCTTTTGCTTTGAGTTTAGGGTTGATAGTTCGAGAAGGAATAGATGTAGATTTGTTTATGCAAATTGTTCGGGATAGCGCTTTATATGCTCCAACATTTGATAAAAAATTACCACGAATGTTAGACAGGAATTATGAAAATCCTAATTTTCCAGCCAAACATTTATTAAAGGATACGAACATATTTATTAATGCGGCAGAATCAGCAGGACTTGATGTGAGTATTCAAGAAGGAGTGCGTAAAGTTTTGGAGAAAACTATTGAATTAGGATTGTCAGATGTGGATTATTCTGCTTTATTTTCGGCAGTTAATCCAGAGAATTAGAATATGTTTTCTTTTGATAATCATGTTCTTCCAAAGTGATGAAAAAAATTACCCTTAATTGTGGTGTTGCTGATTTGGTGTATGAAATTCAAGTTATTGGTAAGTTTTCACCAAATCTTTAGTTGAATAAAAAGTCATGCGTAGGGGCGAGTAACACCCAATAGCAAAATAGTATCATAATTTTTTGGGGGGTGCAAGAGGAAAAACCTTGTCGTTTTTTTGGAGCTTCACAGAATGCAGGTAGATCGTCGGTGCATCCGCGACCAAATCCTTGTCTAGCTGATGGGGTGAAAAATTTGGCGATCATTACTTCTTTTTTTAGTAGTGCTTCACAAGATGAGAATTTTTCTGGTGCTTTGATGGTGTGAGTATCTCTTATATATATATTCAGTGGCGATATGCTGTTTTTGCGTTGAATAAAAAGTCATAAGTAGGGGCGAGCAGCACCCAATAATTACATACTATCATAATTTTTTTGGGGAATTCAAGAGGAAATACCTTGCCGTTTTTTTTTTGAGCTTCACGGGATGAGAATCTGTTGGATTTGTGAATATAGCGTTGGCAGAGCAAGTGCGTTAGCTACATCGCTTCTACATGAGTAATTATCGATCTGTTGATGGGGTGAAAAATTTTCCGGTCGTTAGTTCTTGATCTAAAGTGCTTCACAGGATGATGATGTTTCTCTGTTTTGATGTCTGGGCGGTACTCCATTGTAATTATTTTTGTTACCAGACACGGTAGTGGGAGCATCTTGCTCCCGTACTTTCCATTACTATGCAGGATTACCGATGTCTGAATATCCCTTCTATATATATTCAGTAAAGAAATGCTGTTTTGGCGTTGAATAAAAAGTCATGCATAGGGGCGAGCAACACCCAATAACAAAATAGTATCACGATTTTTTTGGGGGTGCAAGAGGAAAAACCTTGCCGTTTTTTTTGAGCTTCACAAAATGCATGTTAATCATCTGTGTATCCGTGGCTAAATCCTTGTCTGGCTGATGGGGTGAAAAATTTTCTGATGCTAAATACGGTTATGAAAAGGTACTTTTTCCAAATCTTCTCTAATCCTTCTGCCTTCTGCCTTCTGCCTTCTGCCTTACTTTCCTAATAAAGCTCCTATCTAAACAGGATTTAGTATGATTGTTACTTTTACAGCAAAGTGTTTCACAGAATGATATTTTTTCTGCTTTGATAGTGTGAGTATCTCTTCTATATATATATTTCTATATATATTCAGTAACGAAATGCCGTTTTTGCGTTGAATAAAAAGTCATATTTAGGGGCGAGTAGAACCCAATGATTAAATACTATCATAATTTTTTGGGGAATTCAAGGATAAATACCTTGCCGTTTTTTTTGAGCTTCACAAGATGCAGATGAATCATCCCTGTATCCGTGACCAAATCCTTGTCTGGCTGATGGGGATGAAAAATTTGGCGATCGCTACTTATTAAGGTGCTTCACAGGATGATAATTTTTCTGCTTTGATAGTCTTAGTGTGAGTATCTCTTATATATATATTCAGTGGCGATATGCTGTTTTTGCGTTGAATAAAAAGTCATGCTTAGGGGCGAGTAGAACCCAATGGTTACATAGTATCACGATTTTTTTGGCGATGCAAGAGCAAAGACCTTGCCGTTTTTTTTGAGCTTCACAAAATGCAGATGAATCATCCGTGTATCCGTGGCTAAATCCTTGTCTGGCTGATGGGGATGAAAAATTTGGCGATCGCTACTTATTAAGG
>NZ_CEZPJD010000897.1:0-2985 GCF_983059655.1 Okeania sp. | reverse complement strand
AATTTTGAATCTTATACTGGGAAATATTTGCGGGAAGTGTTAGAAAAGTATCCGCCGAAAATTGAAAATTAACAAAAAGTAAGGGTGCATCTCAATTTTTGAATAAAGCCAAAAATTTATCTCTTTTAGGCAACAGGGAATATATAGGAAAAAAATATTTTTGCTTGCTATGAGATGCACCCAAAAGTAAATTTAGAAAAAAATAAATCAATATCCATAATTTATTAGTAAATTGATTTTAAATTTAATCTAAGTTAGACTATTTATATCAATTTTCATTTCAAGAGAAGAAAAATTTATGGAATTTATTTGGTCTGATTCTGAAGATAATAACTATGCAGAGAAGATGATATGACAAGCTCTCAAAAATTCTTTATCTGAAGATGAGGGAATTTGTTATCATCGCTATCCTATCTTTTCTCCAGATAGATCGAGAAGAGAACCAGATATTCTCATGCTCCATAGAAAATGGGGATTATATGTTATTGAAACCAAGGGATGCAAAATCGAAAATATCGAAAAGATTAATGGGCAAGTTTGGGAAATGAAAAATTGGCATTCTAGCCAAGAAACCCCTTACTCTCAGGCAGAAGATCAAATGTTTTCAATACTAGGAAAATTTAAAAATGAGCGTAAGTTGCGTAAAGGAAAATATGATGTAATTCAAGGTCATGTTTTTATAGGTTTACCTTTAATATCTGAGTCTGAATGGAAAAGAAAAGGTCTTGATTTATCTCCTGCTGCTCCACTAACTATTATCTTTGCAGATGATTTACAAAAACCTGATGCTTTGAGGAAGAGATTAACTAAAATACCTGCTGAAGAAAAACAAGAATTTATCACAGATGAACAATGGAAACTGGCATTGAGTATTCTTCAAGGCGCCCCTACTTTACGTCGTAAAATTAGACCGGAACCAAAGAAAAATTCATCAAAAGCTACTTTACTTAGGCAAGTTGAATTACAAATGGAAGGTCTAGATAGAGAACAGCACAAAATAGCAGTTCAAATACCAAATGGTCCTCAAAGAATTAGAGGTTTAGCAGGTTCAGGAAAAACAGTTGTAATGTGTATGAAAGCAGCATGGATGCACAATAAACATCCTAATTGGGATATTGCTTATACTTTTTACACCAGAAGTTTATATGAACAAATTAAGAGTAACATTACTCGTTTTTACCGTTGGTGGGCTGATGTAGATCCAAACAGGAATAAAATTCATATACTTCATGCTTGGGGAAGGAAAGATCAGGAAGGTATATATCGTTTTGTTTCTAAAAAAATGGGGCGTAATTCACGCACATATAAAGAAGCAAAAAATGCTTTTACTTATAAAGAGTACAGTCAAATACTCGGTAATTACTGTAAAGAACTTAGAGAACTTGAGGATAAAACTCCTCAGTTATTTGATGCAATTCTTATTGATGAAGCCCAAGACTTTAACTTTGAGTTTTATAAATTGTGCCACGACATTTTGCGCGAACCTAAACGTTTAATCTGGGCATACGATGAAGTTCAAAGTTTAGAAAGTCTTTCTATACCAACAGCCATTGAAATCTTTGGTACTCATACAGATGGAACGCCTGTTGTAGAACTTGAAGGTAATTATCCAGATAGTGAAATAGAAAAAGATATGATTCTCTATCATTGTTATCGCACTCCTCGTCCTATTATGGTTACTGCTCATTTCTTTGGAATGGGGTTACTAAGAAATAAGGGAGCAGTTCAATTTATTCCCACACCAGGAGGATGGGAAGATATTGGATATGAAGTAGTTTTAGGAGAATTTCAACCAGGGAAAAAAGTAACAATAAAAAGACCAGAAAAAAATTCTCCTCATCGTCTAGAAAAATTAGTACCACAAGGAGAGAAGTTAGTTCAATACAAAGCTTTTAATCAGAGAAGTCAAGAGCTTAATTGGGTAGCTGAACAAATAAAGAAAAATGTTTATGAGGATGAACTAAAGCCAGAATAAATAGTAGTTATATCTCTAGATTGGAAGAATATGGAGAGAGACTTTGGAGAATTGCAAGGTTTACTTAAACCAGAAGTAAAAGCGATAATATCTAAGAATGAAATTTTCCGAAAATCTAACAATGTGACACTCACTGGTATTTTCCGAGCTAAAGGAAATGAGGCATCTATTGTTTATGCAATTGGATTTGAACAAGTAGATAGCAATCCTCAATTAATTGTTCAAGAAAGAAACCAAGCTTTTACAGCTATGACCAGAGCTAGGGGGTGGTGTATTTTAACTGGGATAAGTTCAAAAGCTCATATTTTATTCCATGAAATTCAGAAGATATTAGCAAGTTATGAGGAAATTACATTTACAGTACCAGAACCAAAAACTATTCAAAGAAATCTAGATAATCTGGAGTACGAAAAACGTCGTAATCGTCTCAAGAAAGGTAAAGAGTTAACAAGTAAGTTAGTAGAGGCTATGAATGAGTATGGTAATCCAGAAATTTTAGAAAAAGCGAAGGAGATTGAAGAGCTAATTAAAAAAGAGCAACAAAAAATAAATAAGTTAGGAAATTGAAAATATAAAGTGGTGATGGCTGGAAATATTTCTGCATATTAGTTATTGAATATAATAGCAATCGCCTCTTAACTCCCTTCGACTTTTTAACAGTTTTCCTCACCGATGAAAATTTTACTTCCAGGTATAGGTAGTCGAAAATTTGTTAGATAATTTGACCAAATGTCTGGTCTGCCTAGAAGTAAGTAGATATTTTCTGAAGTTGAGCGATCGCCTCTTACATCCCATCGACTTTTTACCAGTTTTCCTCACCGATGAAAATTTTACTTCCAGGTATAGGTAGTCGAAAATTTGTTAGATAATTTGACCAAATGTCTGGTCTGCCTAAAAGTAAGTAGATATTTTCTGAAGCGGAGCGATCGCCTCTTACTTTCCATCGACTTTTTACCAGTTTTCCTCACCGATGAAAATTTTACTTCCAGGTATAGGTAGTCGAAAATTTG
>NZ_CEZPJD010000896.1:0-2994 GCF_983059655.1 Okeania sp. | reverse complement strand
TACAACAAAAACTCTATACTGATATCGATCAAAACTGGAAAAAACCAGTCAAACAAACAGCAATTTATCTAGTTAAGGTAGATAAAAATGGAGAAATTATTTCTTATGAAGCTTTTAATCAAATAGCAAAAAATCATCTAAGTAGTACACCACTGCCGAATTTAGTTAAGCCTAATGCTAATAATAAACTAGAATGGACTGAGTTTGCTATTTTACTCTATGCAGACGGTAATCTAGAGATAGAGCCAAAGTAATGAACGAAGGCAGATGGCAGAACGCAAAAGGGAAGAAAAGTATAGCTTTGGGTGTTGAAAAAAATCTCTTACAGTAAAGAAAAAGAGATAAGAGTGTTATACTTTAGCCCTCTATTTCTGAATTGTTTATCCTGCATTAATTGCTATATTTTATTTGTGAAGCATTCTATAAAAAAGAAATAGTAAAAAATAGTAGAAGAGGAAAGTGTTTAGGCTTGAGGGCTGACTTATAACTATAAGCATTCAGCTTTTCAATATTTGTCTATCGCTTTAATTTTCTGCTTTTTTTGCTCTATATAAAAATTCAAAATATTCTGGAAAAATTTCCACAAAAACTTAAAGACTTCTAAAAATAATCCCTAATCTTCAGAATTTATGCTTATAATAAAGCAATAAAAATATATCGCTAACTTTAAGATAAATAATCAAGTAACAAATGACTTGTCACGCCACTAAACCTACAACAATATCAAAATCCCAAACCACAAAAAGAGTAGCTTTAATTGGGATGCCAAATACTGGAAAATCAACATTTTTTAATCGAATTACTGGAGTTTCTGCTCATGTGGGAAACTGGCCTGGAGTAACAGTCGATCTTTTGCAAGCTAACGTCAAAATAAATGGTGAAACAACTGAATTTGTAGACTTACCAGGAATTTACAACTTTAACGGTTTTTCCGAAGATGAAAAAGTTGTTCAAACATTCCTAGAAAGTTATGCCATTGACTTAGTATTAGTGATTATCAATGCTTCACAAATTGACCGTCAAATTCGACTGCCATTACAGATAAAAGCCTTGGGTTTACCAGCAGTTTTGATGCTTAATATGTCAGATGAAGCAAAACAATATGGAATCAAAATAGATACAGAGGAATTATCAAAACGATTAGAAATGCCAGTGTTTTTAATTAGTGCTAAATATGGCAAAGGCTATATGAATGCATATATGGCAATTTCTGAACAGTTAAAAAAGGTAGAAAATTCCATCAAATTAAATAATGTCACATCTTGGATAGAAGCACAGGAAGATATTTCTCTTAGCGATATAGATACAGTCTTAAGTGGTGCTGTAGTTATGCCTTCTCAAATGGCAAAAAACTTCACAGCTCAAGTTGACAAAATACTCCTTCATCCTGTGTGGGGTTTACCCTTATTTTTCCTCGGAATGTTCCTAGTTTTTTGGGCAGTTTGGAACATCGGACTTCCTTCGATAGACCTGCTCGAAATAGTTGTTGAATGGGTACAGTCATCAATTGTTGAACCTCTAGTTCAACCTTTTCCAGAGATAGTTCAAGACTTTCTCCTTAATGGAGTCTGGGCAGGGGTAACTACAGTTGCTTCTTTTGTGCCATTAATCATCATATTTTTTATTATTATGGCAGTGCTAGAAGATAGTGGTTATCTATCGCGTTCCGCTTATTTAATGGATGCCTTTATGGCAAGATTAGGTTTAGATGGACGTAGTTTTGTACTGCATATAATGGGGTTTGGTTGTAATGTACCAGCATTAATGGGAACCAGGGTAATGCGATCGCCTGCTTTGCGGTTATTAACTATGTTAATCATTCCTTTTGGTTTATGTTCGGCGCGACTGCAAGTATTTGTATTTATTATTGCTGCAGTATTTCCTAATGGCAATGGAGCGATAGTTTTATTCTCTCTATATATCCTCAGTTTTCTGGTAGCTATTATCACCGCAGCATTATTTCAAGGGATATATAAAAATGAAGAACCTTTCATTCTAGAACTACCTCCTTATCGTTTCCCTACATTAAAGCAAGTATTACTGAGAAGTTGGGGAGAAGTTAGAGAATTTTTAGTCAGAGCATCAGGGTTTATTACTGTTGGTTGTATTGCAGTTTGGGTACTTACAAGTTTACCACCAGGTGCAACAGGATTAGATACAATTGGCGGTAAAATTGGTCAATTTATGAGTCCAATTATGGACCCAATTGGGATTAATCCTTATTTGACATTATCCCTATTTTTTGGCTTTATTGCTAAGGAAATTGTTATTGGTTCATTAGCTGTTATTTACAGCATGAGCGAACAAAATGTTAGTAGTAATATTTCTGATACAGTTACTTTTATTCAAGGATATAGTTTCTGTATTTTTTGTTTGCTTTATACCCCATGTTTATCTACTTTAGCAACTATAGTTAAAGAAGCAAAATCATGGAAATTTTCCTTACTTTCTTTGATATTTCCATTAGTTTTAGCTTGGGTTTCTAGTTTTATTTTCTACGAAGGAGCTTTGGCTTTAGGTTTTTGAAATAAATGTTATGTGAAAATTAGTTTATCAAAATAATTGGGTTGCCTAACCCCGCCTTTTAAGACGAAATATTTTTGGAGCGGGACTCAAATTACCGTTACAAAAATAACTTCTGAGTTCTGACTTCGTTAAAGCTCTATCTTGCATTTTTTGGTAAATTCTATTTACAACAATTTCCTACTTTTTGCAGTACACATATCTATTTTTAGAGAATAGGTAGTAGGGAGCAGGAAACAGACAAAAAATATTCAATTAATCTGCTGTAAGTTGTAGGAGTAAGTGAAAAACTTGCTCCTACTTTTGCTATTGTATAATATCAAATTGATAAATTTTTGCTACCAAGAGCTAGGATATTTCTGAGGATTCAACTCACCCCTAACCCATCCCAGGAGTCAGAAGTCGTATGGGAATGGCTTAAGGGACTTCCAAATAAAAAATTATCCCATTAGCTATGAAAGTAAGGGAGTA
>NZ_CEZPJD010000895.1:0-3009 GCF_983059655.1 Okeania sp. | reverse complement strand
TGCTGCGCAAACAGGCAGAGGTACTGATAACTGATAACTGATAACTGATAACTGAAATGACGTTCGTTAGTGACTCAAGTATAAATTTTGCTGATTAAAAACAACGGGAAAAAGGTTTAGGGTAAAAAAAGTACAATTCAGAGATAAAAAGTCTTTTTTGAAAGGCTAAAATATTTATTATAAAAAAAAGTAATTGCCATTACAGTTAGCGATCAAATATGCCCTATTTGACAATAGCTCCTTAATTAATTTTGAGTTAGATTTAAAGTAGTCAGAATAAGGTTATGTTTTCGACTACAAAATATAGAGGTGGTGAATGAAGATAGGTATTCCCAAGGAAATTAAGGATCTAGAGTTTCGTGTAGGACTAACTCCTGCAAGTGTCAGGGTATGTACTGAAGCTGGTCACCATGTATTCGTCGAAACAGGAGCAGGGTTGGGTGCAGGTTTTAGTGATGAGGATTATATCCAATCAAAGGCCAAAATTTTACAAAATGCTGGAGAGGTTTGGAATTGCGAAATGATCGTGAAAGTAAAAGAACCTCTATCATCAGAGTACCAATTTCTCAAATCAGGACAAATCCTGTTTACTTATCTACATTTGGCTGCCGATCAAAAGCTAACTGAAAGGTTGATTGAAAGTGGGGTGACGGCGATCGCCTACGAAACAGTAGAGCTACCTGACCATAAGTTACCTCTGTTAACTCCCATGAGTATAATAGCTGGGCGTCTTTCTGTGCAGTTTGGGGCGAGATTTTTGGAAAGGCAACAAGGTGGTAGAGGTTTACTATTAGGTGGAATTCCTGGTGTTATGCCTGGTAAGGTGATGATTCTGGGAGGTGGGGTTGTTGGTACAGAAGCAGCGAAAATTGCTGTTGGTTTGGGGGCAAGGGTTCAAATTTTTGATATAAATGTGGAAAGGTTAGCTTATCTGGAGACTATATTTGGCTCTAGAGTGGATTTGTTATACAGCAGTTCTTCTACTATTGAAACTGCTATTGTGGATTCCGATCTACTTATAGGGGCAGTTCTAGTTCCTGGTCGTCGCCCTCCAGTTTTAGTAACTAAAAATTTGGTAGCGCAGATGCGTCCTGGTTCTGTGATTATTGATGTAGCGGTGGATCAAGGCGGTTGTGTGGAAACTCTACGTCCAACTTCTCATACAAATCCTACCTATGTGGAATCGGGAGTTCTACATTATGGGGTGCCTAATATGCCAGGAGCAGTTCCCTGGACAGCTACTCAAGCTTTGAATAATAGTACTTTGCCCTATGTATTACAGTTAGCTAATTATGGGAGTGAAGCTTTAGAAAAAAATCCCGCCTTGGCTAAGGGATTGAATGTTAAAGACCATTTTTTGGTTCATCCTGCTGTCCGAGAAGTATTCCCCGATCTAAGTAATAATTAAGTTTAAAAATCACACATCTTTTTTTGGTCATTAAGTTAGAAGAAGTTGACTCTGAATAGCCATAAATTCTGCCAATATTTAGGTAGCAGTTGTAAACATAAGGTATGAAAATAAATCAGCTTCTAGAGTGGCTGTACACGCAGCCTATTCCATGTAAGTGTAGTAGAGTGATTCTAGTAGACTGGCTGAATAAGATTGATACTCCACGGGATAAATCCGCGTGGATTCTTAAGGGTCACAAATTTGCCGGGATAAATCCACGTCAAATTTTACCCTTAATGGCATAGCCAAAGATGCCTCTAGTCTGTCCGGGGTAAACCCATTCAGGTTGCTTTTGACTCCAATATTTGCAGCTCCGTTACAATCTGCATTTATCAATTTATTCTGCTTAGTTTTGTACAAACCGCGTTTGACTCGCTTGCCACTAAAACTGTATTCATTCGGGTTATTCGCATTGTAAACAGGTATCTGATCGCCGTCTAAAAAACTAGCCTTAGAGGTATAAGACTCCTCCTGTTCTATATAGGTTAATCCATACCTATCACACATGGCTTTTAGTTTAAACCTGAAACTATGGTGTGGTATTTGTACAAATTTTTGGTTAGTTTTTTTACCTAAATTGATACTTTGTTTGATTCGGTGATTTACGCCAACAACAATAGTAAATATCTTGTTTTTACTACACCAGTTGATTAAATATCTAGCTGCTTTATTCAGGTAATCTCTAACTTTATTGTTCCGATTTACTGTTATGCTGACTTGCTTTTTGGTTAAATCTTTGATGCCTTGTTTATCCTTTATAGACTGTATTCTAGAATGTTCCTTGTTGTACCATTGGTTGATTGATTTAAGCCTTCTACCGTCTAAAATAAACGATGACCCAGTATTCGATACACAAGTTGCTAGATTGTCTAGACCAAGATCTATTGCTAAAGCATTGTCAGATTTTACTATCTGCTGCGATTCAACTTCAGTAATAAATTCTACCTCAAAAAACCTAGCATCATATCTAGGAGCTATTCTAACTTCCTTGAGATTTTTACCTACTAATCTTTCTGGAAATGGAATTTTAACTGCACCATATTCAGCCTTAAATTTCCGCGACATAGGAATATTGAAATCTCCATTTCTCACCTTAATTCGAGGTATTATTAAAGGAAAATACCCTTCTTTGTTGAGGTATCTAGGCAATCGTATTTGTTCAAAAAGATAATTACCTTCTTTAGCTTTTTGGATTAAGTTAAAAAACGACTTAAAAGACCTATCTACCACTTTTAATGTTTGCTGTGCAATATCGGTTTGAAGGAGTTGGTAATTTGCCTCTTACAGAGGAGCTTTCCTACGGAATGCTACGCAAACGCTTTCGTTATCTTTGCAGTAATGGTAATTTGACTCATCTCTTAGATATCCGCCTTCAGCAAAATAGAACTGTCTCACAGAGTAAAGGCCCACATTGTACATATTTTTGGATAATCTGCACAATTGTCTTAAGGCTTTAAAGTCCTGGCTTGACAGGTTTCTAATTTTGTTCTTTTGGGTAAGATACATAGTGGGACTTACACAACTTAACTGGCCAAATTAGACTATAATGCTTGTAAATC
>NZ_CEZPJD010000894.1:0-3013 GCF_983059655.1 Okeania sp. | reverse complement strand
AGTAGGTGCTAACCGGATGTTTGATTGGGAAGGATTGTGTCAGAAGCAAAGGCCCTTATTTAATGTGATGGGATAGGCTGACGGACACACGGTGATTTGGAATGTAGAGTTTGATTAGGTAATAGAAATGTCCAATACGAGTTTGAAGACTACGGCGGAATGGGAAGAATGGCGCGATATTAACTGGTTAAAGGTTGAGCGTCACGTCTTTAAGTTACAGGAAAGAATCTACAGAGCCTCTGAGAGTCGTGATTTTATTGCATTTCGTAAGCCTCAAAAAACTTTGCTGAAGTCCTGGTACGCTAAGTTATTGGCCGTGCGTGGGGTAATTCAAGATAACCAGAGTGAGAAAATTTTGTCTTCGGAAAAGCTGTTTGCTTTGGCTGAAACTTTGGACATAACTGGCAAGGTTAAGTCTAGGAGAGGCACTATAGAGGACTACGCTCTACAAATACTTGTCAAGATGGCTCTGGAGCCAGAATGGGAGGGTATTTTTGAATCTAGTTGTTATGGGTTTAGGCCGGGGCGATCGCCTCAAGATGCTGTAGAAGCAATTTTTGGTTTTGTTAAGCTGGAGCCTAAGTATGTGCTTGAAGCTGACATAGCTAAGTCTTCTCAAGGTATTAACTACGAACTATTACTGGAAAGGCTGGGTACTTATCCTACATTGCGTCGAAAAATCAAAGCTTGGTTGAAGACTGGTGTGATGGATGGGGAAGGGTTGTTTCCAACGGAGGAGCAGATGGCAAGGGGTGGGGTTATTTCTTCATTTCTGGCAAATGTGGCTCTTCATGGTATGGAGGAGCAAATCAATGAGTATGCTGAAACTTTTGATTTTCAATCTGTGGAAAACGGGTATGAGGTATCAAGGGTGGATAGGAGTAAATACTTGGGTTTGGTTCGCTATGGTAATAGTTTGGCGATCGCTCACAAAGATATAGATGTTGTTCAAAAATGCCAAGTAAAGCTTGGAGAGTGGTTGTCTGAAATGGGGCTGGAGTTAAAACCAAGTGAAACAAGAATAGTTCATACTTTATATGGGTATGGTGGAGAAAAACCAGGGTTTGATTTCTTGGGATTCAACATCAGACAGTATGAGGTGGGCAAAAATCAAGGTAAGCTTGGTTTTAAAACTGAGGTCAAACCAAGTGACCAGAGCATGAGGAGTCATTATCGTCAAATTGCTGAGGTTATAGATAAACATAAGTCTGCACCACAGGTTGTTTTAATTAGAAGGCTTAATCCTATTATTCAGGATTGGGTAAACTATTACTCGACTGTGGTGAGTAAGAAAACCTTTAGGGATTTGGATCATTTAATATTCCAAAAACTCTGGCGTTGGGCAAGAAGAAGACATTCCAATAAAAATAATGACTGGATTTCTCAAAAGTATTGGCATTCTGGGGAAAACAGAAAGGAATTTTCGTGCAGCGATCGCGATGGCAGTCGAGTAAAGTTATTGAAGCACACAGAAGTTCCTATTGTTATACAGGAGAATGTTAACAAGGACTGGTTTTATTGGAGCAAGCAAAAGGACTTTCATTCAACTTAAGAAGGGGAAAGTCTTGGATGCTATTGAATTGTATAGACATTGCTACGATCGATCTGAAAACTACTAGGAATAGTGGTGGAGGTGCCCATTTTGATTGGAGCCAAATTACTGAGGAGCCGGATGAGGTGAAAGTCTCACGTCCGGTTTTGGAGACGAGCATTTCTGGTGACAGAATTGCTTAGTTTAACTTCTCTGGCAATTAGAAAGAGTGGATTAATTTTACCCCTAATTTTTTCTATAATTAGGGATGAGTAAGGATAGCGATCGCTCCCCAAATAAGAAGGTAAGCGATCGCCTCTAAATACTTTTTGAATACTGATAAATAAGGGAGTAGGGAGCGGGGAAAATAGAAATATTTACTGTTGAATACTGATTTAAGTCAAAATTAATCTAAGTCTCACAAGTTACTCATGCCGTTAGTTTTTCATAGATATAGCAGTCGAAGTAAGGATTAGGATATATAAAAAGCTTAAAACCTAGATAAAGCTAGATTTTTCCTTCTTCCTTCTGCTATATGGAATGAAATTACTATAAATGGCAGAATAATTTATGAGATATCAACTTAAGAAGTTATTATTTTTCTTACCCCTACTTATATTTTTAGCTAGCTGTGGTGGAAGTCCGACAAATCTAGGGGAAACAAATCAAGAGACACAAGAATCTACTGCTACTTCAGCTCAACCATTTAATTATCAAACCTACAACTCAATTTTAAAGGAATATGTCAACGAAAAAGGGTTAGTTGACTACGAAAGATTAAAAGAAAATCGACAAAAACTTGATGAATTTAATGCTGCTATTGGAGCGGTAACGCCAAGTACTTATGATTCTTGGACAGAGGCAGAAAAAATTGCTTTTTTAGTTAATGCTTATAATTCTTTTACTTTAGAATCTATTATTGATAATTACCCTACTAAAAGTATTAGAAGAATCCCTGGTGTTTGGAAGATTCGGAAATTTGATATTGTTGGGCAACAATTGACATTAGACCATATCGAACATCAGATTTTAAGGAAAGAATTTAATGAACCAGGAATTCATGTTGCCTTAGTTTGTGCTGCAATAAGTTGCCCTCCTCTAAGACAAGAAGCTTTTACTGGTAATCAATTAAAACAACAATTAAACGATCAAGCTAACACGTTTCTCGTCAATAATCAAGGCTTCCGAATTGACCGTGAAAATAATGCTGTTTATTTTTCTTCAATTTTTAAATGGTTCGGTGAAGATTATAAAAAAACTTATGGTCAAGAACCGACTATTGATGGCTTGAATGAAACAGAAACTTCAATTGTAAATTATGCTCATAAATATGTAAGTCCTGACGATCAAAAGTATTTAAAACAGGGTGGTTATCAAGTTAAATATTCTGACTATGATTGGTCTTTGAATGTTCAAAAGAGGGAGTAGGGAGTAGGGAATAGGGAGTAGGGGAGTAGGGGAGTAGGGGAGTAGGGGAGTAGG
>NZ_CEZPJD010000893.1:0-3014 GCF_983059655.1 Okeania sp. | reverse complement strand
CTCCCTACTCCCTACTCCCTACTCCCTACTCCCTGCCTTAGCAAAAAGACTTTTTTAGCAAACCCTAATTATTCTTATGTTTGCCACTCCCTGTACGGATGTTGCATGCAACGTCCCTACCCACTCCCCTGCTCAACAAAATGTGGAAAAGTTTTTGAGAAATAGTATTACCTGTTGCCTGTTGCCTTGCACGTAGCGCTATAACTGAAATTGCTTTACAGTCGATAACTAAAATATCTCCGATATAATTCACATAGAGGCATGACTAAATTACCTTTAAATTTTACTAATCCCATACTGCGTAATTTGAATCCTTCTTTTGTGCCTATAGGTATAGGATAATCTATTGTAATAATTTGTTTAATTGCTGTTAATAATTCTGGATTTTCTTCAAGATTATTTAAGTGGCGACGTAGGTGGTCACAATAGGGGCCTTCTTCTGTGGGAGCGACTTGTAATAGCTTTTCTAAAGTTATTCTTCCCCTGGCAATTTGATAGAGAGCTTGACGTACTAAATAAGGATGTCCTCCTACCATTGCCATTAATTCTTTTATCTGTTCTGAAGACCATTCTAAATGATGTAATTTGACTAAATTTTCTACTTCTTCCCAGTTGAGTTCTCGTAACTCTATGGGTAAACCAACATTGAAAGGTGATTGATTAATATTTAGAGGAATATATACTTCTTTTGAATGTACAATTACTAACCTTAACTTTTGCCAAACTGCTTCATTTTTTCCACGTTCATGCCAAGTCCTGAGCAAAGCAAAAAAGGAGGTAGCAATTTCTGGATGTTGAAATACTTGGTCTACTTCATCTAACCCTAAAACTAAAGGAGTTGAAATTTCTGAAAGTAGATATCTTTGAAAATAATTTGTACATTTATTTTTACTTCCTAATACTCCTTGCCAATATTCAGATAGTTTTTCTTCTAGATTCAATTCATCAGTAATGCTGGCACAAAACCACTTTAAAAATAAATCAAGATTAGTGAGAAATTCTTCATCTGCTGACTGAAAATTTAAACAAGCTTTGCAATATCCTTGCTGTTCGGCATAATTCAAAATTCTACTCATTAAAGAAGTTTTTCCCATCTGTCGAGGTGCTTTAACTCGAATCAATGCTCCTGGATTCATAATAGTTTCATAACACTCTGACTCTATGGGCGATCGCTCTATATAAAAGATAGAGTTAAGTGGTACTTGACCAGAGGGAGTATCTAGTAATAGCCCCTTTTCATTGTGTTGAAAATTGATTGGGATTTGAGTCCCCACCCACTTCTTCCTCCCCTCTTCTTCTTCCTTCCTTCTTCCTTCTTCAACTTGTGAATTACCTGGTCGTGTCATATCAAAATTAATAGGTTGTGAGATAATTGCTGTTTTTGCTTTTTCCTGTTGAATCCTTAATTCAGTTAATTCTAATCTAACTTTCTGGAGAGATTTCTCTAAATCTTCTAGAGTCAATTTCTCTCCTGGTAATTGTTGATTAATTATCTCTAAAAAATCAGATTCAAAAATTTCTTTTACTATTTGATTTTCGCGCATTTCTTGCATGAAATTAATAGCTACTAAGTTTAATAATCCTCCCACATCTCTTTGCAGCTTTTCTAAGTATCCATCTGGTTCATCTCCCTGGAGTAAAACCAGAATAAAACTCTGGCATAAATTCTTAATTTCATCTACAGCAGGCAAAGGAATTAACAAACAACTAATATCTTCTGGAAAACTTGTCACATATTTTGTTCGATCGCTCTTTTTTAATTCACTTCTCAGCTTAGATATTTTACGATTCACCCAACCCAAATTTTCTCGTTTTTGCTCAGAATGAAATGGTGAATATTGAAGTACTGTGGGAAAAGAACCACCAATCTGATTTCTATATTCAATAGCAATTTTTTCTTGTGCCTTTAATAGCGACATATTAACAGTTTTGTAAAGCTCATAATTCACAGAAGCACTATTTTGCTGAAGGCGGTCTACAAATAATTCTAGACTATTTTGAAAAATACTAAAATCGCAATTTTTATGCTGACAAATCAAACCAATAGTTATCTTTAATAAAATCCAATTTAATATTCCAGAAATAGGTTCAATATTTCCCTGTAATCCCCGTAAAGCTACAGCAGCATCAGAGTAACGCTGTCTCCAATTAACCCTAACCATTTTTGTTAGAAAATTAGCCAACTTTTCACTGATATTAGGTGCTAATTTTTGCAAGTCTATTTCACCTAATTCATCTTGGATAAAATTCCTCGATGTAACTCCCGTTAAAGCCTGAATTGCAGTAATACCCACAGCATAAATATCACTAGCAAATTGTGGTCTTCCTTGTGCTTGTTCCACAGGCATATAACCAGGAGTACCCACTGCAATTGTACTACTAGATTTTCCCTGAGAATTAACAACAATATTACTTACTTCTTTAACTGCACCAAAGTCAATTAACATTAATTTTTGGTCGCGGTCTCGCCGCATAATATTCCCCGGTTTAATATCTCGATGAATTACCCCATTTTGATGTACAAAAGCTAAAACTTCTAAAATTTCTGACAAAAAAATTAGCACTTTAGCTTCACTCCAAGGCTGACTCATTTCTGTGGTTAAATCATGACCTATTATTAATTCTTGAACTAGATAAAATTCTTGATTATGCTCAAAATAAGCATACAAAGTAGGAATTTTATCGTATCTACTAAGTCGGTTGAGAATTTGACCTTCTTGCTCGAATAATCTTTGGACTTGTTGATGCTTAATAGTCGGTTTTAGTCGTTTCACAACACGCTGAGGTTTAGGATTTTCTGGTATATCTATATCCTCAGCAATATAAGTTTCTCCAAACCCGCCTCCACAACCTAATTGTTCGACAATTTTATAATGTTGTCTGAGAGTTTGACCAATTAAAGAATTATTTTCAGACATTTTATTAGACTTCTCCCATAATCGAAAATTAAATCAATTATGGCACTATAGCGCGTAGCGCTAGGGAATAGGGAATAGGGAATAGGGAATAGGGAA
>NZ_CEZPJD010000892.1:0-3033 GCF_983059655.1 Okeania sp. | reverse complement strand
ACTAGCGTCGTCGCGGGGTCGCACCGCTTTGTCAAAGGGACATTTTATGCAAAATCTTTTTATTTCACTTATTGGTATTAAGTAGGGCTTGCTGATTAAATCTCAAAACATTGACATATAAAGACTTTAGCCTGTTTGGAGTCAAAAAAAGTGCAAGTTTTTCAGTCTAAAACGCTCAAAAAGGAGCGTATTTTAGGCACATAGTTGAGCAGAACAATCTTAGGACAATTCTTAATCCTGCCCCTTCGCTCATTCCCATTTCTCCTGTCTCCTACCCCTACTAAAAGACTTTTTCAGCAAACCCTAAGTAAAATACTATAATAAAAACCTCTGATAATTTATATAAAAATCTTGGAAAACTGTTGTTAAACCTTAACTTATTTAGATTTCTAATAAACTATAAATAAATTGATTGATAAAGTACTCTCAGTGTAATACCAATTCCCAATAACGCTATACTTCATTAAATAATTCTCTGATTTGAAATTAAGTATCAAGGATATTATTTGATAACTGAAAACTTAATACTCTATACCTAATAATAATTCATTTAATACCCAATATATTCTAGTCATCCCTAAATCTGGTACAAAAGAAAAATACTTGTCGTTCTTTCTGTCTCCTTCTAAAAAGTCACAACACTACGAATAGACTTACCTTCGTGCATCAAATCAAAAGCATCATTAATTTTTTCCACTGGCATAACATGAGTAATTAAATCATCAATATTAATCTTTCCCTCCATATACCAATCAACAATTTTCGGTACATCTGTACGACCCCTCGCACCTCCAAAAGCTGTACCTTTCCACACCCTTCCTGTTACTAACTGAAACGGACGAGTACTAATTTCCTGTCCCGCACCAGCTACACCAATAATGACACTAACACCCCAACCTTTATGACAAGATTCTAAAGCTTGACGCATCACATTAACATTACCAATACATTCAAAAGTATAGTCAGCACCACCTTTTGTTAAATCAACTAAATAAGGAACTAGATCGCCTTCTACTTCCCTAGAATTAACAAAATGTGTCATGCCAAATTTTTCAGCTAATTCACGTTTACTAGGATTAATATCAACCCCAACAATCATATCAGCACCTACCATTCTGGCACCTTGAATTACATTTAAACCAATGCCACCTAAACCAAATACAATTACTTTTGCACCAGCTTCAACTTTTGCCGTATTAATAACAGCTCCAATGCCAGTTGTTACTCCACAACCGATATAGCAAACCTTATCAAAAGGAGCATCTTTGCGAATTTTTGCTACTGCAATTTCTGGTAATACTGTATAGTTTGCAAAGGTTGAAGTACCCATATAATGATGAATCATTTCACCATTTAATGAAAATCTACTGGTACCATTTGGCATTACACCACGACCTTGAGTAGTACGAATTGCTTGACATAAATTAGTTTTCATGCTGAGACAATACTCACACTGACGACATTCTGGGGTGTATAGAGGGATAACATGGTCTCCTGGTTTGACGCTAGTGACATTTGCTCCAACTTCAACAACGACTCCAGCTCCTTCATGTCCCAAAATGCTAGGAAATAAACCTTCAGGGTCTGCACCAGAAAGAGTATAAGCATCGGTATGACAAATTCCGGTTGCTTTAATTTCTATCATTACTTCTCCAGCTTGTGGACTTTCTAAATTAACGGTTTCTATGCTTAATGGTTTACCAGATTCAAAAGCTACTGCTGCTTTAATTTCCATTTTGTGATTGTCCTAAAAATGAGATGATGAAAACAATTGGTGGTAATAGTTTATGTCAATAATTAATAATTAACAATTAATAATGAATAATTAATAATTACCTCTTTTTGTAAAGAAAAAGAGCGATCGCTTTTCCAACTTATCTAAAATTTTAGAAATGATTGGTTTTCCAGTTAGTAATTAATATTATTTGTAAGGTAGGTGTTATTTTATAATACAGCGTATTCCACTTCAGTGAGGTACACCCACGCGAGGAAGCATCTTGCTCGCGAGCAAGATGCTCGGACTGGGAAGATTTAATTATTAATATTTGTACTTCAGATACTTGTAATTTGCTGTATAATCAGGAGTTACGCAGACAAACTCAGAGTAAGCATTTCCTCCGGAATGCTGCGCAAACAGCCATCAGCTATTAGCTATCAACTACTAATAGGAGAAAAATAAGAGGAAGAGGTAAAAGCAATTTATCAATTGAGAGAGAATTAAAAGTTACTGCCAAATTAAGGTCTTTAACCTTATAAATAATTATCCATTATTTGCGCTCTAGCTGACTGCTAAGAGCTGAATGCTTATAACTCAGAGACCTGGTTTATTGATTCCTTTTAGCCAATCCTCTTATTTAATAAGAAGAGGCAATTATTAATTATTAATTGTTAATTATTAATTATTTAAAAATGTCTTACAGTAAATTTAACTTAGATGAACTACTAACAAATTTTAATCTAAATTTAGTCGAACTTCGGGGTAAATTCAACAATTTACCAGAAGTTGTACCTAGTAAAATATTACAAGAACTTTTCCAAGATTATATACCTTTAGCAGTTGCTATTGGTTCAGAAAAAGCACGTTCTGAGTTAATTGTTGCACCAATTTTAGTAGAAGTAAAGAAACAACTAAATAATCAAATTAGCATTTTTTCAGGAATAGAATTTAACGTTAATTCTGACCAAGGTTTAAATGGTTTTTGTGATTTTATTATTAGTCATTCTACCAGACAACTTGTGATTGAAGCGCCAGTTATTGCTCTGGTAGAAGCCAAAAACGATAATCTGAAATCTGGTTTTTCTCAATGTATTGCAGAGATGCTAGCTGCTCAAATTTTTAATCAAAGAAAAGGCAACAATATTAATAAAATTTATGGTGTTGTGACAACGGGAACAGTTTGGCAATTTTTAGAGCTAGAGTCCGAAACTATAACTGTAGATTTGGAGGAATATTCTATCAATAATTTGTCTAAAATTTTCGGTATTTTAATTAGTTTGCTTAAAGTCTAGTAGGGTGGGTTAGCAAAGCGTAAC
>NZ_CEZPJD010000891.1:0-3042 GCF_983059655.1 Okeania sp. | reverse complement strand
AACAGACTGATAGCGACGGTTAATAGCATTTTCCACCAGTTTATCTAAAACATAACCCAACTGTTCGCTCACAGAATTACTGTTTAAATAACGTCGCCATACCCAAGTACCCTCACCCACATCAAATAACTCAAATGGGGAAACGTTGGTTAAAAGATGTAAGCAAGTTACTCCCAAACTATATAAGTCACTGGCAAATACTGCTTTGCCTCGGTTTTGTTCGGGGGGAGTATATTCCGGAGAGCCAATAGTAGTACCTGTTTTCAATAGTGCTGTACCTAGAGCATATTTGGCAGCACCAAAATCTACTAATACTAACTGACTGTCACTGTTTTGACGACGAATAATATTGTCTGGTTTGATGTCGCGGTGAATAACGTTGTGAGAGTGGATAAATTGCAGGACTGGCAGTAAATTATTCAGTAACGCTTTAATTTTCTCCTCATTGTAAGGCCCTTCCACCGCCAGAGCTTGGCCTAAATTTTGTCCGTCGATGAATTCTTGCACTAAGTATTGTCGCCCATCCTGGATGAAGTGGGCCATTAGTTCGGGGATTTGGGAATGTCTGCCCAGTTCGTCTAATCTTGTAGCTTCTTTTTCAAAGAGTTCGGCAGCTTTGCTGATATTGTTTGTGCCCTGGGATGCTGGAAAAAATTGTTTAATGACGCAATAGGGTTTGGAGGGTTTGTCTTCGTCGATAGCTAAGAATGTTCTGCCAAAACCTCCTTGTCCAATGAGGTTAAGGGGACGATAGCGGTCTTTGAGTAGTAGTTTTGAGCCACAGTTTTGACAATATATGTTCCAGTCTGGGTTTTGGGGAATTTGACAGTTGGGGTTGAGGCAATGACTCATATCATGTCCGGTTGAGTAATTAGATTTTGGTGGAAGGAAGGCAGAAGGCAGAAGGCAGGAGGCAGAAGGTAGAAGGTTTTTTCCTATTGCTACGTTGTTTTATACACGCTCCGATACTACTGGACATGATATCAGGAAAGGCAGAGGGCAGGAGGCAGGAGGCAGAAGTCAGAAGTCAGAAGTTAACCCACCCCTAACCCCTCCCAGGAGGGGAAGTAGGGGATTTGAGCTTCGCTCCAAAAATATTTCGCCTTTTAAGGCGGGGTTTTAGACCCAATTATTTCGTTCATTATATAATTGCCTGAAACTAAATATATTTTTAGTCGATGTATTGTCACATTGAATCTAACTTCTGACTTTTGAATTTTGACTTCAAATGTATTGTCAAAATTTTTAGCTGAATCGGCGGCAAATTGAATAGGTTCGATGCCCATTCAATTTGCATGCTATCCCAGCAGAAGCTTTCGCCCTAGTTGAAAAAATTGTATTATTATATCGCTATAACCCCGGAAATTTTCCACCATGCGCACTGCCTACCAATATAAATTAAGGCCAAATAAAGAACAGTTAGCCACAATAGAAATGTGGTTGGAATTGTTGCGTCGGCAGTACAACTATCGGTTGAGTGAAAGATTCTCATGGTGGTCAGAAAACCTTTGTCCGGTTAACGCCTGCCCCTTAGTAACGCCAATTCCTCAACTAAGAGATAATCCAGATTATTACTCTCAAAAAAAAGATTTGGTTAATACCAAAGACAAATTTCCGGAATACAAGCTAATTCACTCTCAGGTCCTGCAGGATTGCATAAAACGAGTAAAACTTGCCTTTGATAGATGGTTGAAAGCAGACAAAAATGGAAAGAAATTAGGGAAACCAAGGTTTAAGGGAATTGGACGTTATCGCAGTTTTACTTATCCTCAAATCAAACAATACTGCATTCAAGAAAACAAGATCGACTTGCCAAAAATAGGCAATATCAAGTTGATTCAACATCGACCGTTACCTGATGGTTTTCAAATTAAAACAGTAACAATTAGTCGTAAAGCAGATGGTTATTATCTGACTTTATCCCTAGAAGACAAATCAGTTCCAACTTTAACAAATCAAGTTGAACCTACATCAAAAAATACTCTAGGAATTGATATGGGGCTAAAAGAATTCTTAGTCACAAGTGAAGGAGAATCTGTCCCCATCCCTCAATACTACCGCTCTTCTCAGCAGAGATTAAAAACTCTACAAAAACGTTTATCCCGTAAAAAGAAAGGAAGCAAAAGATGGTTAAAAGCTGTCAAAGCGGTGGCTAAACAACATAAAAAGGTTGCCGATAAACGTAAAGATTTTCATTTTAAAACAGCCAATGAATTGTTATCAAAAGCGGATGTTATTGCCCATGAAAACTTAAACATTAAAGGACTAGCAAAGACCCGTTTGAGTAAATCAATTAACGATGCAGGATGGGGTAAATTCCTCTCTATTTTGACTGTCAAAGCCGGAAATGCTGGACAGAAAACGATAAGAGTCAACCCAAAAAATACTAGCCAAGATTGCTCAAATTGTGGAAAAAAAGTCCCCAAAGAATTAAACACACGAACTCATTCTTGTCCGCATTGCGGTATTGTCATAGACCGCGATGTGAATGCAGCGATAAATATCAAAAATAGGGCGGTAGGGCATTCCGTTCTTAAAGCTCGTGGAGTCCGACGGGGTACCGGGACTGCGAAACGAGAAGCCCACACTAACCTTACGGTATAGTGTGGGAGTATGTCACCCCAGGGTATCTAACTTTTGACTTTTGACTTTTGACTTTTGACTTCACAAAAAGAGTAGACAATTTGTATACTTAAGGTTAAGATAAAAAGTAAGCACATCGGTATAAAGAACCTCGATAAATGAATACCAGTAGCTTTTTAGTCATTTCTAGTTTTTTAGGAGTGATTAAAAGGTGGTTTTTCATGTTTGCATGGTACCCCATCGACGCACCTCGCAGAATCGCTGGAACCCTCATTCTCTCGTCAAACTGCGTCGATGCCATGCCAGGAGAGGGTTTGAGGGTCGTCATTTTGGCAAAATTTGCCTTGTTGATTTTTTTATCAAAGGGGTGCGTCGATTTGGGGGTCTGAAAGCCTTGTTCTGTCGTCGTTCCAAAACCGAACTCCCCCCCGCTGGGTTTAATGCGGATTAGTTGGAAAC
>NZ_CEZPJD010000890.1:0-3043 GCF_983059655.1 Okeania sp. | reverse complement strand
TCTATACTTTTAAGGAACATCTGAATTCTCACAACTTATTCCTGATTGCTATACATTCATTTTTAATTACTTATATTTTGATTATTTACCAACCCCATGTACCTGGCTCTCCTTTAAATGGTCCAACAATATCAGAAGTAATCCATCCTCCGTAAAAATTACCTGCTTGAGCTTTTACTAACTCATCATTGACATAGCAGGCATCCATCAAAGTGGCATAAAAACTATAGTATCCCTCTATAGACATAAAATTAGGAGTAGGATTCAAATATTGCCATACTGCATTACTTACATATTTATCCCCTACTGATACATCATAATAGGAAGCGTAACCTTTCCACTCACAAAAAGTTTTCCTGGAATTTTCGATTAAATACTCTATTTTAACATCTTCCGGTGGGATGTAATAAAAAGGAGGATGACTTGTTTCTAATACTCTTTTTGCTTTATTTGTCTCTGCTAAAACGATACTATTAAAAATCACTTTCAGATGTTTATCTGTATCTTGTAAAATAGCTGGACGTGGATAATCCCAAACTGATTCTTGACCTGGTTTGGGTGGAATTGGATTTGGTTTCATCATAATCAGAATAAAATACAATTGAACTACTTTTAAGTACCTAAAACTTACTCACATTATTTACGAGTTGCGATTGCTTTTTAGATTGGCTTCAAGGAGACTCATCGGAAACATAATTCCCTGCTTTTTAGTTGGGGTATTAAGGGTTTTAAATATCCTATCCCAAAATCCTTGAATTCCATAGTTTCCTTTGAAGCAAGTGTGATGAAGATCGTGAAAATC
The DNA here is from genome assembly GCF_983059655.1 of Okeania sp. NCBI lineage: Bacteria > Bacillati > Cyanobacteriota > Cyanophyceae > Oscillatoriales > Microcoleaceae > Okeania > Okeania sp. The sequence goes on along the minus strand of NZ_CEZPJD010000890.1, from coordinate 2,241 downwards.
TGACGGAATGAAAAATATTGACAAAGAACTATGACCTTCTAGATTATAGGCATTACCGATAAGAGTCCATGCCAAAAGTTGAGTAATATCATATCCAAATATGAAAATCGGCAAAAGGTCCGTCAAGGTGACAATAACATATTCTAAAAAGCTTTTATGCCCAGCTACGAAGCTTGATGTATCTCGAAACTCATGATGTTTGAGATGAATTTTCTGCAAGAATTTTCTGTGAAATAGCCAATGGGAAACATAAAAACAGAAATCAGCAGCAACTATTCTCATTAAGAACCATCCAAAGTTTAGCATTAAGTTATTTCCTCTATCCACCTGTGTAGCTAGAGATAGAATTACTAATGCTGAGATAAAAGCTTTGATTTCTCCTATGAAAATTCCTTTCAGAGTAAACGAAGGAAATGGTTGTTTTTTTACTTTATTTGCTCTTATTGTTAGTTTTTCTCTCAAATTATCATTACCCTTAATTCCTTTTTCGATGAGAATACCAAGAAGATAAAACGATATAGATCCAATGCACCAGTACAAGATAATTTGTACTATAAAATCGAGCTTTGTATTCTTTAAGAAAAAATAGAATACCTGCTGAACCACTGTGCAACTAATAGCAATTTTTAGATAGAATTCTATTTCATAAAAAAAATCAAATAACTTTTGCATTTTTAATATTCCAAATTTAGCTCATTTTATATTATTTCACAACAATTATAGCTTATAGCAATCTGGCATTTTTTCAAAAACTTCAACCCACTTAGATAGCAGATAGGAACAAATAATATTTTAATCAGTTAATAGGTAAAACTTTTTCTGATTCATAACTTCTGCATAGCCTTTTACTATAAAAATTTAACACTAATTTACAGAATAATTATTAATTAAATAATTCAGGTTAAAAACTTTGCTTTTCAAGGGAAGAAAATTTATTTTTCCCTTTTAGTCAGTCCTCAATTATCCATTAATTAATACCTATTGTCGTTCTGGTTCTTGACACCAATCAGACAAATCTTCTAAACTACTAAAATTATCAATTGTTCCTCCTAAATTTTCTAACTTTTCCAGAGATAACTGTTGAATATTCTCTCTAATTATGGCAGGAATTTCTGCTGAAAATTTTCTCTCCAGTTGACTTAATATTAGTCTTTGCATTGACAACTTACCCGCTTCTAATCCTTCTTCTCGTCCCTGTTCTCGTCCCTCCTGTCGAGCTAGCAGAATTTGACCCGCACGGTCTTCTAAAAATACTTCCCGCTTGTGTACTTCCTCTAATTCTTTTCTTGATAGATTTGCCAGATTAGCAATATTTAAAGCTTTTTCTATCTCTTTTATTTCTGCTAAATTGGTGGGAATTACTTCTAAACTTGGAGCTGATTTCACAAAATAAATCCATTTATCTGCTATAGTTTCTAACTCTTCTAATTTTTTCGGAAACTTTGGTAATTCAACAAATATCATTGCTATTTCTTCATCTGTATACTCAAATGATTTCTCTTTCTCCTTAAACACAAAATGATTAATATATCGATCTGTTTTCTCAAACATTTTAAAATCTGTAATTGTTAAAGCAATTACTGGTTTGAATCTTCGATATCCCTCTCCAGTATCTAATTGATTCCCATAAGTTTTACATAGATTATAAACTACTCGCTTTTCAAATGCTGGAACGTTTAAAATTTGCATTTCAATTATCACATTCGAGCCATCATTTAAGAGAGCTTTTACATCTAGATAAGTATCTTTTAAACTAATGGTATCTCCTGGAGTATAGGGGTCGATTATTTCTAAATCTTGAATTATTGATTCACCAGAATATATTAAAGCATTCAAAAAACTAATTAAGATATCTTTACTCTCAGTGGAGCCAAATATTTTTTTGAAAGCAAAGTCTGTTTTTGGGCTAATAAATCTCATGGTTTTACTATGTTGATTAACAGAAGTTAAAAGTGATTTTATGGTCATCGAACTAATTATACCAATTCCCAAAAATAATGCTATACTTACCATGGGACTTCATCTGTTAAGTAATAATAATGATTGAATAATGTTTGTGACTATTCTAAGCATTAAACCAAGATATCTTATCTCTTTTTGCCCTACTCCCTACTCCCTAATCCCTACTTTCAAGGAGATGTAGCAAGACTTTTGAGAAATTGTATTAGGGTTTGCTGAATAAAGTCTTTTTACCGAAAAATCGTGGGTATGCGCCTCCCCTTTTAAGGGGATAAAAAAAAA
>NZ_CEZPJD010000889.1:0-3054 GCF_983059655.1 Okeania sp. | reverse complement strand
CCACACAATGGTTCCCACCCTTGAGGTGTTTTCGGAACAAAAGCTAAAATTTCAGGAGAAAGTTGGTTCAACTGAGTTGCCCAAGTTTGAATAATATCTAAATTCAATAGAGGTAAATCACACCCTAATAGTAAAATCCAATCACTATTTATTTGAGCTAATCCCTGAGTAAAAGCAACTAAAGGTCCTTCAGTTTTAATCTCTGTTAACCATTCACATTCTGTAGGTAAAATATGCTGATATTTTTCTGGCCAAGGAGTAATAACATAAACTTTTTCCGTACATTCACCAGCTACTTGATAAACTCTTTTGAGCATAGGTATATTCTGCCAAGGAATTAAAGCTTTATCTTTACCCATACGAGAACTTTTACCACCTGCAAGAATGAGTGCTACTAGATGATTTTTCTGGAGCGAAACTGAAGATTTATTCATGAGATAATTAGTTAATTGGTAATTATTTACTTCTAACTTATTTCGTTAAAATAAATTCCGATAACTACCTAATATTTGATGTAAATTAACCACATCACCAATAACTGCAATAGCTGGTGCTTTAAACCCAGTTACTTCAATTTGTTCTACAATAGTTTCGAGAGTAGCAATTAATTCTTTTTGCTCGGGACGAGTTCCCCACTGAATTAAAGCAATGGGTGTTTCTGGAGAACATCCGCCGACCATAAGTTCTGTAATAATATTATGTAAGTTATGAACTCCCATATAAATTACAATAGTCTCTGAACCCTGAGCGATCGCTTGCCAGTTTATATTTGCTCGATACTTACCTGTTGCTTCGTGACCTGTGACAAAGGTAACTGAGGAACTATAATTTCTGTGAGTCAGGGGAATACCTGCATAAGCAGGTGCAGAAATACCAGAAGTAACCCCCGGAACAACTTCTACAGGAACTCCTGCTTCTATTAAGTCTTCCATTTCTTCTCCACCACGACCAAAAACAAAGGGGTCGCCTCCTTTCAAACGTACCACCACTGCATGAGTTTGAGCTTTTTGAATTAGCAATTGAGTTGTTTGTGTTTGTGGTAGGGAGTGGCGACCACGACGTTTACCGGCATTAATTTTTTCTGCATTGGGGTTAATCATTGCTAGGATAGGCTCGCTGACTAGAGCATCATAGATAACGACATCTGCTTGCTCTAATAAGACTTTGCCTTTGAGTGTCAGTAGTCCGGGATCTCCTGGTCCTGCTCCTACTAAATAAACTTTGCCTATACATTTTGACTGATTCATATCTATAGTATTTTAGATAATTATGCAATGTAGTTAAGTAATTCTATTAAGTTATTGAGTTGTTATTAGAACTACTGCTTCTAATCATACAAATAGTCTAATTTTATGTCAATATTCTATTTTTTTATCCATTTTATGTAAAGAATTAGGGTAAGCATTTCCTGCGGAATGCTGCACAAACAGCTATTAGCTTTAGCTCTCAGCAAAAAAAAGAGGGTTTTAATAGATATAGACTGTTTCAGTCAGCTTTTATAGCAAGTATAAATTCTGACTCAATTAGTAAAGCTTTTATCTAAAATTAAAAGCAATAGCTGTTAACGTAGTTCCTCTGCAGGAGGCTAGCTGTTTGCGCAGCATTCCGCAGGAAATGCTTAGGAATAAAGAAGAGGTAATTATTAATTATTAATTATTAGTTATTCATTATTCATTGTAGTTGTACCTCTAAATTACCATTATCATAAAATAAAATTGTAAACTCAGCCCATTCTGTTTTGAGTGATTCTTTTTTAGTAGTAGCGTCAGAATTAACTAAGCTTGGTATAGGTGTTTTTTCCAGATTATTTGCTGCTATTTGATTGAAAGGTTCGTAAGCAGCGATCGCTCCATTTTTATCTACTTTTACTAGGTATATTGAAGTTATATTGATGGGAGTTTTCCATGTTTGATCGATTGTATTATATAGTTTTTGTTTTAATTCTAATAACTCTGTTTTGTTTGTAATCTTTTTAGCTATTGGCTCTATATTTTGGGGTGGAGAATGAGTTGTTGCTCTTACATGGTTGTTGGTATTTTGATTATTTTTTTTCGTAGCCTTCTCTGAAAATTCAGATGTTTGATTTACCGTCTCAATATTTCCTACCATTGTTGGTTGAACTTGACTTCTCTCTATGGTCTCTAAGAGCTGATTTTTTGTCTCTGTTGAACTTGAGTTATAAACAACATTAGATACAAGTTTAGCTTCATTTTCTTGATAAATATCTCTAGCGATTGGGATGCGATAAAATCCAGAGATAGCAACTATACTAATAGCAGTTAATGAAATTAATGATGCTGTTTTAACTTGTTCTGTTAATTCTGTTGTACTTTCAGGGATCGTATCTTTAGCTGAAATATCTGTTTTCACAATTATCATTTCGGCTTCCTGGGGTTGGATAGTTATTTCTTTACTTGAACCGACTCTAATATGCAAAGGACTAGAAGATTTGGCTTCCTGCAAGACTTGCACTGGTTTATTAGAAACAACTCCATTTTGTTCTAATCTCTGAACAATTCTTCTTGTATCGTCACTGCTGATAATTCGATCTACTATTGCTATTTGCCCTTTTTTTAAATCCGATAAATTCATCATCATTAATTATTATTAATTTATTGTTATTATTTTCTCCAAGATTTTACATTATATTAGAATTGTTGAGAAATAAAAATTCAAAGGGTGAATCTCAATATAATGAATAATGAATAATGAATAATGAATAATTATTAATTAAATAATTTAGCTTTATTAGCCGACCCTTTCAAGGGGAAAAAAGCAGTTGAGGGGTGGCGAGGCCCCTTCGCCATATCCAATCGACCAAGACAGCGGTCGTTTTGCTACGCAACATGTAAAGCGGAGCGGGTCTGCAAGAATGGGTCTTCTAGCCATATCCATGAGACCAAGAGAAGAAATAATATTTCCTTATATTCAATTCCGTAACGGTTTTAACCAGAGGTAATTTCCATTATCAATTAATAAAGACCTAAAAAATGGTATTTAGGGAATAGCAGAAAATAAATTATCCCAATTTTTGTACTTATGATCGTTAACTAG
>NZ_CEZPJD010000888.1:0-3054 GCF_983059655.1 Okeania sp. | reverse complement strand
TGTGGGCTTCTCGTTTCGCAGCCCCGGTATCCCGTCGGGCTCCACGAGCTTTAAGGACGGAATGCCCTACCGCCCTATTTTTGATATTTATCGCTGCATTCCAGTCGCGGTCTATGACAATACCACAATGCGGACAACAATGAGTTCGTATGTTTAATTCTTTATGGACTTTTTCCCCACAATTTGAGCAATCTTGGCTGGTATTTTTAGGGTTCACTCCTATAGTTTTCTGTCCAGCATTTCCAGCTTTGACAGTCAAAATAGACAGAAATTGACTCCATCCAGCATCGTTAATTGACTTACTCAAACGGGTCTTTGCTAGCCCTTTAATGTTTAAGTTTTCATAAGCAATAACTTCGGCTTTTGATAACAATTGATTGGCTGTTTTGAAATGAAAGTCTTTACCTCGATCGGCTACTTTTTTATGTTGTTTAGCAACAGCTTTAACAGCTTTTAACCATCTTTTGCTTCCTTTATTTTTACGGGATAAACGTTTTTGTAGTGTCTTTAATCGCTTCTGAGATTTTCGGTAGTATTGAGGTATGGGGATAGACTCTTCTTCACTTGTTACTAAGAATTCTTTCAGCCCCATATCGATTCCCAGAATGTTTTTTAATGTTGGTTCAACTTGAGTTGTTAAAGCTGGAACTGATTTGTCTTCTAGGGATAAAGTTAGATAATAACCATCTGCTTTACGACTAATTGTTACTGTTTTAATTTGAAAACCTTCCGGTATTGGTCGATGTTGAATCAACTTGATTTTGCCGATTTTGGGCAAGTTAATTTTGTTTCCTTCTATGCAGTCTTGCTTGATTTGAGGATAAGTAAAACTACGATAACGACCTTTTCCTTTAAATCTTGGTTTTCCTAATTTCTGTCCAGTTTTGTCTGTTTTCAACCATCTATCGAAGGCAAGTTTTACTCGTTTTATGCAATCCTGTAAAATCTGAGAGTGAATTAGCTTGTATTCCGGAAATTTGTCTTTGGTATTGACTAAATCTTTTTTTTGAGAGTAATAATCTGGATGGTCTCTTAGTTGAGGAATTGGCATTACCAAGGGGCAAGCGTTAACCGGACAACGGTTTTCTGACCACCACGAGAACCGCTCACCTAACCTATAGTTGTACTGCCGACGCAACAATTCCAACCACAATTCTATTGTGGCTATTTGATCTGAGTTGGGCCTTAATTTATATTGGTAGGCAGTGCGCATGGTGGAAAATTTCCGGGGTGATAGCAAGATAATAATACAAGTTTTTCAACTAGGGCGAAAGCTTCTGGTGGGATGGTTGCAAATTGAATGGGCATCGAACCTATTCAATTGGCCGCCGATTCATCCGCCAAATGAAAGATTATGGCGTGAGGCTCAAGGGCGATTCAGCTAATATAAAAGCGCACAAAATTGTTATTTTTAACTTTTTATGGCTACAAAAAATGGTCAATCAATATCAACTCAGGTGAATACTGCTGAGATGAAAGCCCAAATTCAGAGTATGCCAAAGTGGCTGCGTCCTTCTTTGGGAAAAGCTAGTGATATTTCTACTGTACAGAAAATTATAAAGCAGCGTCAGCTCCATACCATCTGTGAGGAAGGTCGCTGTCCTAACCGAGGCGAATGTTATGCCCAGAAAACAGCTACTTTTTTATTGATGGGTCCTACTTGTACGCGGTCTTGTGCTTTTTGTCAAGTGGATAAGGGTCATGCTCCAATGCCCTTAGATCCAGAGGAACCACAAAAAGTAGCTGAAGCTGTAGAATTATTAGGCTTGGAGTATGTGGTACTGACTTCTGTTGCTAGAGATGATTTGTCAGATGGCGGTGCTAGTTGGTTTGTCGCAACAATGACAGCTATTAGACAACGGAACCGAAAAACGAAAATTGAGGTTTTGACGGCTGATTTTTGGGGTGGTCAAGATGGACGTGGGGTTGAGAAGTTATCTGTTTCTCTAGCTGAAAGGCAAAAGCAACGGATAAAGATAGTTATAGATGCTGAACCTGCTTGCTATAACCATAATATTGAAACAGTACGACGGTTACAAGGCCCTGTGCGCCGTGGGGCAAAATATGAGCGATCGCTTGATGTATTAAGGATTGTTAAGGAATTAAACTCTAATATTCCTACTAAGTCAGGGCTAATGTTGGGACATGGAGAAACTAAAACTGAAATAATCGAGGCTATGACAGATTTGAGAAAAGTAGGATGTGATCGCATTACTTTAGGCCAATATATGCGTCCTTCTCTAGCCCATTTGCCTGTACAAAAATATTGGACACCAGAAGAGTTTGAGGAGCTTGGAGCGATCGCTCAACAAATGGACTTTTCTCATGTGCGTTCTGGCCCTCTAGTGCGTAGTTCTTATCATGCTGGAGAAGGTGGTTAAATCAATAAGGGAAAAGAAAACAAATAAATTCCTAAAAACACATCCTGTGTCACTTTAACTTTGTGATACAAGAATCTCCCTTTATAGTCGCGAGATTTAACGGTGAGAGTATCAAATCTTTAAATGTTTGTATGATATTGAACCAATTGCATGATAATATTCTCTTGATCCCAATATAAAAATGGAGAATAAATTTAGATGAAATATTCTTTTCGTGCAAGTTGGGCTTTATTACTATTGGCTATCAACTTGGTTGTTGCGGGCTACTATTTCGGTATTATCCAGTAGTCTTCAGGCTTTTACTTAGCAAGTCTGTGCCACTCTTAAGATACTCTATTTTTGAGAGTGGCACTTTAATGAAGTCAGAAGTCAGAAGTCAGAAGTTAGAAGTTATTTTTGTAACGGGGATTTTTAGCAACTCTCCAAAAATATTTCGCCTTAAAATGCGGGGTTGCACGACCCAATTATTTCGATAACAATATATCTAAATTTTGAGATAAAAAGTTAATTCTGTGATTTTCTCCTAATATAGCAATGTGCACTGGCTTGCTTTACAAATTTCAGGAGGTGTCCAATAGCTAAAAGTTTTATATCATAAGCTTTTTATCCCCCCTACTGCCTCACAGGAGTCAGCATTCCCTCACAGGAGTCGGCGTTCCGCAAGCGAGCTGTC
>NZ_CEZPJD010000887.1:0-3060 GCF_983059655.1 Okeania sp. | reverse complement strand
CAATTTTTTACAGGTAGTGTAGATGGGCCAATTAAGGTATTGGATAGAGGTTTGAAGTAGCACTCAGCACTCAGCTATCAGCCATCAGCTTCTCTGGTGTGTATAATGGGGCATCCAAACCCCCATAAAAGGTGCAGCACTAATTTTCCAAATATAGTGGGGAACTTAAACCCTTGATTTTTTTTAGCGCTCCAGCTAAATGCTGGCAAGGGTCGCATTCTGGAACGTCCAAGCTGATAGCTAGTTAAAGGTCAGAAAAATTAATAGATTTAGAGCAAAAACTTAACAGGTACATATAACTATAGCTTATTGATAATTTTGGGGAAATTATGCGATCGCGAACAGCTAGAGAAGGTTCAGTCGGTTTATTAACTTTGTTAGGGCTAGGTTTATTTGGTGTATTGGTGCTTTGGTTGAGGGGAGTAAACTTAGGCCAACGTAGTTATAAGGTAATAGTGGAATTTGAAAGTGCATCTAGTATGGAGTTAGGCACATCGGTTAGATATCGAGGTATTAATGTTGGACAGGTAGTAGGAATTAAACCAGGGCCAAATGGAGTAGATATTAGTATAGAAATTAAACCTGAAGATTTAATTATTCCTCGAGATGTGTTTATTCAAGCAAATACATCTTCATTTATTGGTACTGGGGTGATAGATATTACTCCTAGAGGTAGAATACCAGAATCAGAAATTTCTGCTGGTCCTTTATCCTCTAATTGTCCGGAAATAATTATCTGTAATAATGACCGTTTACAAGGGCAAGCAGGTGTAGAAATACAACAACTATTAAGAGCAGGAATTCGTTTAATCGATCTATATAGCGATCCAGAGTTATTTAGTAATGTCAAAATAATTGCTGAAAATACAGCTAATGCTTCTGCAGAAGCTTCTAAGCTCACAAAACAACTGGCTGATTTATCAGAAACTATTAGAGGAGAAGTTCAAGGTATAAGTCAATATTTAAGAGAAGATGTTGATGAAATAACAGGAATTCTTAGAGCAGAAGTGGGTGGTTTGACTAATACTTTGGAAGGAGAAATAGGTGGTTTGACTAATACTTTGGAAGGAGAAATAGGTGGTTTGACTAATACTGTAGAGAGAGATTTAGATATTTTGACTAAGACTGTAGAAAGAGAAGTAAATGATATTTCTAATGGCATAGAAAATGTGACTAAAGCCATGGAAGAATCTACAGCAAAAGTTTCAGAGGCAGCGATCGCTTCGGCAAATTCTGTAGAGGAAGTAGCGAATAAATTTAGTTTAACAGCAGAGCAGATTAATTCAATTGTTAATACAAATCGTTCTACTCTTATAGCAACTTTAGATAATATTGAGAAAACGACGGAAGAGTTGGCAGTTTTAATGGAAAGTTTAAGTCCGATAGTTAGCGATTTAGAAAGAGGAGAATTGATTGGTAATTTAGAAATATTATCAGCAAATGCTGTAGAAACTTCCGCTAATCTAAGAGATATTTCTAGTGATTTAAATAGTTCTACAAATATAGTTATGTTGCAACAAACATTAGATTCAGCTAGAGCAACATTTCAAAATGTGCAGAAAATGACATCAGATTTAGATGATTTAACTGGGGATGATAGATTTAGGAGAAGTCTTAAACAAATTATTAATGGATTAGGTGATTTATTTTCTTCAACAAAGCAGTTAGAGCAGCAAACTCGGATGGCAAAAAATATTGAAACTTTGTTAAAAGATAGTGGTAGTTCAGAAGTTAGTAAATTAGATATCTCTGGACAAGAGGGAGCAGGGAGTAGGGAAAAATAATTGATAATTTCTGTGGGATAATTGATTGAATTTTTTATTATTTATTATTGGAGATGTCTATTATGTCCTGTTGAATACAGAGTAAGGAGTAGAGATAATAGAGATATTTTTCCTATATAGGAGGATAGGTTTTTTCATAAGGAATTATCCGGACTTGATATTATAAAAACCGCCAGGTTAATGTTTGATAATTAGCATCTTGCTCGCGTAAGAAAAATTAATTAGGGTTTGCTGAAAAAGTCTTTTTTAAGGAGTAGGGGAGCGGGGGAATAGGGGAGTAGGGGAGAATTTTTTTGCTCAACTCTCAACTATAGTATGCGCTAAAAATGCTAACTTTTTGAGCATGAAGAGCTGAAAATAGTGTACTTTTTCAACAGCTAAAAAGGCTAAAACCTTTATCTGGTAATTATTTTATATTTAATCAGCAAGCCCTAATTATTAATTGTTGAAGAAAACTATGAGCGATCGCTCTATGAATCAAAATTTATCGCGGATTCCACTTTGGTGAGATACACCCATTGCGGGCATTTTGCCCGCACTTGCATTCATTTAATTGTTAATATCTGTACTTCACGTACTTGGAATCTGCTGTAAGTAATAAAGCCGATTATGCAGTTATATCATGTCAGGTAGCATCGGTATTGTATAGAGAAGGTAAGGAAGAAGGAAGAAGGAAGAAGCTTTAAGAGAAGGAAAAACCTTATATGTATGGCGCTACATATTTCCCCAACTTTATACACAAACGATACCAACGGACATGATATTATATCAAATCTGGTTGAACAACATTATATAAAATCCATTGGCTACGGTTCCTGAGAAATCGGAGTAATATAATTCTGTCGATCGTCATACAATGCTTAAGTAAGGGCAAATAGCCATTCGCCCCTACAACTATAGACTCTTATCTTTCAAATTACGCAAATAGAGCGCGGACATTTATAAATGCTCAAAGTTAGTCATAGATTACTTTTGTACGGGCGAACAGCCGTTCGCCCTACTGACTTTTGAATTTTGACTTCCGTGAAAAACTATATCTATTCCTGCAAAGCAGCTAAAACTTGGTCGTGAATTATCCCATTACTAACAACCACGCCACGGTTATCAACCATTTTCGATCCATCCGCAAAATTTAACGGTTTACCATAAAGATCGGAAACACGCCCCCCAGCTTCTTCCACAACGATCGCTCCAGCAGCATGATCCCAAATATTCTCCCGATAGTTAGGAGACTTCGGCGATGGCAAACGCAAATATAAAGCAGCTTGCCCAGATG
>NZ_CEZPJD010000886.1:0-3085 GCF_983059655.1 Okeania sp. | reverse complement strand
CCTGTTCCCTAAAAGTTTCCAATATCTCAAAACTCAAATCATATTGCTGAAAATAATGAAGATTTTTCTAGAAACAGAAAGATTAGTTTTACGACAGTTTACTGAAGCCGATACAGAATTATTATTTGAGTTAGATAGCGATCCAGAAGTAACTCGATATACAAAGTTAGGCGATCGCTCAGGAACACCTACAAGCTACGATGAGATTAAAAATGGATTTTTGCCTAAAGTTTTCAGGTATTACCAACAATATCAGAGTTATGGTTTTTGGGCAGCTATTGAAAAATTAAGTAATAAATTTGTTGGTTGGTTTCATTTTCGACCAGGTTTAGATAGTTATATGGGAGCAGCGTTGTATCAAGAGAATGATATTGAACTTGGCTATCGGTTACAAAGAAAAGTTTGGGGAAAAGGATATGCAACTGAAGGTTCAAAAGCTTTAATTAGGAAAGGTTTTTTAGAGTGGGAAATACAGCAAGTAGCATCAAGTGCATTGTTAGCAAATAAAGCATCTATTCGAGTAATGGAAAAAGTAGGATTAAAATTTGATAAAAATTTTATTTATTCAGAATCTAAGCAACAAGGTGTTAAATATAGTTTGAGTAAAGATGATTTTTGTGCTTAGGGAATAGGAAATAGTTGCATGAAACTTCCGTAAAGATTAGTTAGTTCTTATGTTGTTCAGGAGTAAGTAGTGAAAGGGGTATTTATAATTCATATCTTAAATTACGGTTTGCCCAAATATCTTAATTATTATATTGATTAACCAACCCCAATTTTTTTTATTCTCGTTGACAACTGATAACTGATAACTGAAATTACTCGTAATCAAAAAAAGTTAAATCATTATGTAATAAGTTATGTTCGCAAAAAATAATCTAGTAAATTAATCAAAGTTTGAATTCACTCAGATAGTTGAGAACAAATATAGCATTTTTCTGGCAGATAAAGTAAGAGATTATACTTTTTTTTATCCTGTTGTATGTTCTCTAAAATTAAAGATTTTGTACTTCATCCTAGAAATAAAAATTATATGAGTAATACTAATTCTAAAAATATACCCCTGTGGGTACAAGACCGAGAAAAAGTAATTTCCAATGATATAGGTGTGGAATGGCGAGGCGGAAAACGACCAGATTATTCTCACAATGATCGAGTTTTTCAACAAGAGAGTAAATATAATCATCCAGAAGGGTCTTTAGAAGCGATCGCTCATAACCTAGTTAGAACTTTTGAGATGGAAGCATCTAATAAAACTAATCCTGAGCAGTGGTTATCTGTTGTTGCCGAGCAATTTCGCATGAGTAGTAATGGAGGAAAAGAATATACTGCTCAAGAAACAGCACAACAGGGAACATATAATCTTTTTATTAGTAAAAACAAACATTATGACCCTGACGAAGAAACCTTTGAATCATCCTTTGAAACTTTTCATACAGCTTTTCCCAATGGGTTTCTCTGGGAAGTAATAGAAGTGCTTTCTGGACCGCCAAATGTTACTTTTAAATGGAGACATTGGGGAACTTTTCAAGGTAATTTTAAAGACTATCAACCTACTGGCGAAACAATAGAAATTATTGGTATGAGTATTGCTAGAGTAACTGAAGATTTAAAAATTGTGTCTGTAGAGCATTATTTTGATAATAGTAAATTTATCAAAAATTTAACGGCTAGTAGTTGCCCATTTCACGATCAAAAATAGGAGGCTTATTTAACTATACTTAAGGCTAGAATTCAACAAAAAAATAAAGTAGTGGTCTGTCAAAATTTAATTATTGACCGTAGGAGTATCTTTCTCCACATCTTGTTAAATAAACCGACGTTTATTTAGACAATTAGCGGAAGCTTTGTGCTAGCAAAGATAGTAGTTAGGGACTAATCAAATTAATTTACTGCATAACAAAATGTTGATGCACCCTTGATATTACTTTCAATCCTGAATGCTGCGCAAACCTTCCACTTCATTACGGTCACTTTGAACATAACTTGTAAATTTTTCCACCTACTGACTTAATTTCTGAGAAACGCGACATTGAACTCCGAACAAATAAAGTAAAACTAACACGCACCTGACTTATTAAATACCACCCAAATTGTTTTCCATATTAACTTGAGATCGTATGCTATAGACCATTTTTGCTGATAGTCAATATCCATACGCACGATGTCTTCAAAGTCTTTCACACTAGAGCGACCATTAACCTGCCATTCTCCAGTTATACCAGGCTTGACATTCAGTCTGCGCCAGTGATGAGCTTCATAATTATTGACTTCATCAACAGTAGGGGGGCGAGTGCCCACTAAACTCATATCTCCCTTGAGAACATTCCAGAATTGAGGTAGCTCATCTAAGCTAGTTCGACGCAGAAATCGACCTATACGAGTTATTCTAGGATCTTTCTCATTTTTAAAGATGTTACCTTTTGCTTCATTTTCGACTAGGTGCTTCAGTTTTTCTGCATCAACAACCATTGAACGAAACTTCACGATCCAAAAAGTTTGACCCTTAAAACCACAGCGAACCTGACTGAAAAACAAGGGGCCAGGACCATCAAATTGCATGAACATAAGTACAGGAATTGCAAGTACTCCTGCGATCGCTAACCCAACTAGTGCTCCTAAAATATCAATCAGGCGCTTGATTGGACTATTGACAGAGGGATGAGCTACTTGTTTGTATAAGTTAGCTGAGTATTTGTGTTCTAGAACTAGAGAATTCATATTTGAGGAGATTGATAAGTTAGAGGTATTCATAAGATTTGCACTCTGACATCATGTTTTAATCTATGGAAAACTTTTATACCTTTATTCTAGATTAGCTAAGTTCAGAGCGGTAGATTTATATAGTCAACTTTACTGAATCTTCACAAACTTTAGACGTTTTTTTAAAGTTTTTGTGTGATTTAGCTAATTCCTAATTAATTTTGAGGAAATAAAAAAAATATTATGTATAATAATAAGTTTGATTTTTATTTATTCTTGTGTCTGTAGAGATAATGTAATCCAAATCACAAAATAAAAGTGTAATTTAATACAAGTACTTATAATTAAAAATCCTGAGATATTTTTTTAACAATAAACAACA
>NZ_CEZPJD010000885.1:0-3102 GCF_983059655.1 Okeania sp. | reverse complement strand
GCTTAGAGTTATGATTTGTAATAAGCACTTATACAGAGTTGTGTTGTATTTATCTAGAACTGCTCAAAGCAGTACCCTGATTAAGTATATTCTGTGTAACTTCGTATTAAATCGGTTACTAATCACTTGTAGTTCAAGCTTGTGTTTAACAACGCATTAAACACTGAGAACTATAAGCTATAGCTCAAGCTAATCAACTGTTCTATAAATCTGTAAATCTGTAGTCAGAGTTATTTGGAAGGATAATTTCTATGAAAACACATCAAAAATATATTTTTAGCTTATTGGCAACCACAGCTATGTTGGGAGCAGGAAGTGCTCAAGCAGATCCAATTATCATCGACGATTTTAGCGTAAATCAGCTTGTTGGACTTGAGGCACTTGAACCCGCAGTATTTAGTAGTAGCCAAGTGGGGCCAGATGGTTCTATTATTGGTGGTTTCCGGGATATAGAAGCTATGGGAGATGCTGATAGTCTTCTGGAAACTCGTATCGAAGCAACTGGAGGAGCACTTAATTTTAGTAATGCTACAGGTACTACTGGGTCTGGAACTATAGTTTGGGATGGAGATGACGATCCCACAGAAGTAGATGAAGATGGTTTGGGAGGAATAGACCTAACTGGTGGTGCTTGGCCTCTAGATCGTATATTGGTAGAAATCATCTCAGCTGACCTTCCTGGTTTAGAGTTGGAATTTACTATCTATGACCTTAATAACGGTGTTTCAAGTCTTTCGCAGACCTTTGCCCAAGCTATAACAACTCCAGAAACCGCAACTTTCCTCTTTGATAATTTTAGTGGCAATGCAGATTTCACTAATGTTGGTGCAATTAAGTTGGAGATTGACGGCCCGCCAGAAATTGATGCCCAATTCGACATGATTGAAGTTGGTAAAGAAGTTCGTGGTCGCGTTCCAGAACCTTTAACATCTTTCTGGACTTTGGCAGGAGTATCTGCATTAGCTGGACTATCTAGAAAGAGAAAGTTTTGTAGTAATAAATAGCTCATATTCTGAAAAGTAATTAAAAGATTCCCAGGTTAACAGATGATTTAATGTTGGTGTTAACTAATGAATTCTAGATCCATAAGTTAGAGATGGTTTCAATGGCCTTTTAAGCCTATGGACAGAATAAATTAAACACTGCATTCGGTGATTCCTTTGGAGTCATCGAAGCTAGTTTTTGACACTCCCGCCGTTAAATCAAAGATTATAACGGGGGATTCTTGATTTAATGACTCTTAACTAGGTAACAAATCAAATAAGCTGAATTGTACCCCCGTCAGACCGTCTCCACAAGCTTTTTATTTAACGGTGTGCCCCACCGCTATTAATCCTCTATTTCTGATTACTTTTGCAGCAGCTACATCACGATTAACCTGACAACCACAGTTGCTACAATTATGTTTTCTATCCCCAAGGTTTTTCTTGTTTACATAACCACAATTTGGGCATTCTTGAGATGTATAATTCTTATCAACTTTTGCATAATACTTACCTCGACTCCAACAAACATAAGGTAATATTTCATTAATAAACTTACCTATTCCAGAGTCTAGAGATTGCTTTCTGACAATACCTTTAGACCAGGAAGTAAAGTTAATATCTTCAACAAAAATATTATCTGCTAAATCACAAAGTTGATGAGCTAATTTAAAATGCCAGTCACGTCTAGTATTAGCTATTCTTTCATGTAGCCTAGCTATTTTGTTCTGAAGCTTTAACCAATTACTTGACCCTTTAGCTTTATTCTTAAGTCTACGTTGCAGCAATTTAAGCTCGCGTAGTTGACCTAACAAAAACTTAGGTGATTTAAACAATTTACCTGTAGAAGTGGCTACAAAATTTTCTATTCCTGCATCTATCCCTAAAGACTTTTTTCCTACTGGATTATCTGGAACTAACTCTGATGATTGAAAACTAATCATCAAATAATAACCACTAGCTTTTTTAACTATCCTAGCTTGTTTAGCTACCATAGTTTCTGGATATGGTCTGCTTTTCCTTAATTTAATCCAACCTAACTGAGGTAGTTTAAACCTGTTATTACCCAAGCAATTATTTAACATTGCTGGAAAAACAAAACTCCTCATCCTCTTCTTGAATCTAGGAAAACCTCTACCTAAAGTTTTCATATTAACAAATGCTCTATCTAAAGTTTTTAAAGTTTGTTGTAATACTTGAGCATTAACTGACTTTAATCTAGGATTAGTTTTCTTAGCTACTGTTAAACTTTTAGCTTGACAATTGTAATTAGGGTAGGGAGCATCAGCAGGAATAATATATTCAGAAATAATTGAACAACTATTAATTAGTGATTTTCTTGAACTTAGCCAGTCTTTCCGCTCTCTCAAAGCATAATTATATACAGTTTTACAAACATCAAGAATCTGATTAATTTCTGCTTCTTGTTGTTTTGTAGGTTTGAGTTTATACTGGTAAGTTAAAGTAATCACGTTGACGGTTTTTTTGTTTCCTAATCTATTAATAATATAACACAATATGATTAATTACAAACCTGATTAAATATCTCAAAAACCTATATCAAAGGATTCGCGCTCCGCTCAATTAATTTGTGTTTTTGTAATTCATCTCACCGCTAAATCAAAGATTATAGGGGGAGTCCTCTTTCAACATTCCCTGATAGAGCTTGAGAATAAGATTTTGGGAGATTGCTCTCCTGCCGCTACAGCTTAGAAATGAATTTGATATAAATATTTATTCTCAAATAACTACTTGATTTATTTCCGCTGACTCTTTTTTCCTGATTATTTTAAAATCCAGAGTTCTCCACTGTTATGAACTAATTCTAGTGGGGAGTTTTCTTGTGTTTCTAATGCTGAAATTAAACTCCATTCTGGGCGAAATATAAACACATGACTAAAACCATCAGGAATTTCTGGTACATCACCTACTTCTACAAATTGAAATTTAACTTGAGGATTAAGTAAATAACTCAGAGAAGCTAATCTCAGGGAATGATTACTAATTACAAGTGGGTTGTTTGTTTGGTTAATTATTTTTGCTACTTGAGGGTCATAATAACTGCTATATTTATGCCACCAAGTTTCTGCTTGGGAACTAATTCCACAAGATATTACTC